>JAILAA010000045.1 GCA_024681875.1 Prevotella sp. | reverse complement strand
ATGGAAATAGAGTTGAACTTCGGCATCTTCTGCGAGGTGTACTCGAAGATGTCGGCGATGATCTTCATTGAGAATGCGGGCGGATAGATATAGGTGTTACGCACCATGAACTCCTTCAGAATATCGTTCTGGATGGTGCCTGCCATCTCCTCCAGCTGAGCGCCCTGTTCCAAGCCTGCAACGATGTAGAAAGCCAGGATGGGCAGCACGGCGCCGTTCATGGTCATTGAGACGGACATCTTGTTCAAGGGAATGCCTGAGAACAAGACCTTCATGTTCTCCTCGTTGCAGATGCTCACGCCAGCCTTACCCACGTCGCCTACTACACGGGCGTTGTCGGGGTCGTAGCCGCGGTGTGTGGGCAGGTCGAAGGCCACGGAAAGGCCCTTCTGTCCTGAAGCGAGGTTACGGCGATAGAAGGCGTTGGACTCCTCAGCCGTTGAGAAGCCTGCATACTGGCGGATAGTCCAAGGCTTGAAGGGATACATCATTGAGTACGGGCCACGCAGGTAGGGCGGTATGCCTGCGGTGAAGTCGAGGTGCTCCATGCCCTCGAGGTCTTCCTTGGTGTAGACGGGGCGCACCTCAATATGCTCAGGTGTCTTCCAGTTCTCTACAATACCGTTGTCTTTAATCCACTTGGCACCATCTTGAGCCTTGATGCCAGCGTAGATATCAATATCTTTAAATTGTTTTCTCATCTTATTATTTACTATTTGACGATTGACTATTTACTATTTATTTACGATTTATTTAATTTGGCTATTTCATCCGCGTTCATTCTTGTCTTTGTAGTGACTATTGATTTTGCAATACTGAAATAGTTGAAGGCATCGCATCGACCATCTTTACGATTCGTACTGCAAAGTCTGTCATTCGTTCCTGAAGTTGGCGTTTATCCATCAATAATTAAATAGCCAAATCGAGAATAAATCGTAAATAGTAAATAGTCAAATCGTAAATTAAACTAGATACCTAACTTCGCATTATACTCCTTAAGGGTTTCGAGCACATTGCAACGCACATGGATGAAGTTCTCGATGCCAGCTGCCTTGAGGTCTTCCATGCAGGCGGGAGTACCGGCAACGACGAACATGGCGCGGCCGTTCAGATACTGGAAGGCAGGGATGGCGTACTCAGCATACTCATCGTCGCTGGAGCAGAGCACCACGATGTCGGCATCGGCCTTGAGGGCAGCGTCGACACCCTCCTCGACGGTCTTGAAGCCGAGGTTGTCCATCACCTTGTAGCCTGCGCAAGCCAGGAAGTTGCACGAGAACTGTGCACGGGCCTGACGCATGGCGAGGTTGCCGATGGTGAGCATGAAGGCAACGGGCACCTTCTTGGCCTTCTCCGTAGCCAGACGCAGAGCCTCAAAGTCGGAAGCCATGCGGCTGGTCTTCAGGGCAGGCACGTCGGCGTCGTCAGAGTGCTTGCAGCTGCAGTCAAAAGCCAACGGCTCCTTGCCCTCGCTCTTCTCGGTGAAGTTGGGGAACTGGTTGGTACCCAGCAGGAACTCCTTGCGCTTGGCAGCATCGCCATGACGCTTGTCGTTGGTAGCGTTGATGTCAGCCTGCACGGTGCCTTTCTTCACAGCCTCAAGGAAACCGCCCTCGTCCTCCACCTTCAGGAACAGCTTCCAAGCCTCCTGAGCCAGGGCGTCGGTGAGGTGCTCGATGTAGTAAGAGCCTGCGCCTGGGTCGACGATGCGGTCGAAGTGGCTCTCTTCCTTGATGATGAGCTGCTGGTTGCGGGCGATGCGCTCGCTGAAGTCGGTCGGCTTCTCGTAGGGAGCGTCAAACGGTGTGACCACCATCGAGTGGACACCAGCCAAGGCAGCACTCATGGCCTCCGTCTGAGAACGCAGCAGGTTGACGTAGCTGTCGAACACTGTCTGGTTGTAGGTCGATGTCGAGGCGTTGATAATCATCTTGCAGCTGTCGTCGCTCTTCGGCTCATACTGCTTCACAATCTGAGCCCACAGCATACGGACGGCGCGGAACTTGGCAATCTCCATGAAGTAGTTCTCCGAGATGCCCATGTAGAACTTGATCTTGCTGGCTGCCAGGTCGGCATCGATGCCGGCATCCACCAGCTGCTGCAGGTACTCATTGCCCCAGGCGAGGGCGTAGCCCATCTCCTGAACGATGTAGGCGCCGCTGTTGTTCAGCAGGTCGCTGTGCACCATTACGCAGCGCAATTGGGGATAGTCCTTCAGCTTCTCCACCAGCTTCGGCATGTCGGGCAGCAGCATCGTGGTGTCCTTGCCCTTCATCAGCATCCGCTCGATGGGGTCGAAGCCAAGACCGCCCACAATCTGATTCTTGTCGTAGCCCATCTTCTCGAAATAGGCCACCAACAGGTCGGCCAGCTGTAGGGCGTGGCGCTGGCAGGCACGATAGCTCACCTCCACGCAGTCCAGACGGATGTCCTTCAGCAGCGTCTCGATGAACTCGGCGCTCAACTCAGCATGACCCAGTTTGAAGCCGATGCTGTTGACACCCTTCATCAGGATGTCGAGGGCCTTCTTGTTGGCCTCGGCAGGGTCGGTTACGACGATGTTCTGACGAACATACCACTCGTTGTTGTCTTTCTTGTTGCCACGCACGAAGGGGAACTCGCCGGGCAGAGCGTCGGGAGTCTTCAGGTCCTTCAGGTCCTCGAGGCGGTAGAAAGGCTGTACGTTAAAACCTTCATTCGTTCTCCACACGAGCTTCTTCTGGAAGTCGGCCCCTTTCAGGTCAACCTCAATCTTGTCCAGCCACTCCTGTTTGGTAGGAGCCTGGAACTCGGTGAAGAGTTTTTCTTTGATGTTTGACATAGTGTATTGATTATATAAGAAAAATGTGTTTTTATTCAATTGGTTTGCAAAGATAAGAAAAAAAAACTTTGCTGCAAAATAAATGAGAATAAAATCACTCTTAGACGCGCAATTCCCAAAAAGTAACTGCAGCAGCTGCCGCAACGTTAAGAGAGTCTACGTTGTGGTACATGGGAATGCGGACAGTGTAGTCGGCTTCAGCAATAGTGGCATGTGGCAGACCGTCACCCTCGGTGCCCATGATGAGGGCCAGGCGCGGCTCCTGTTTCAGCACGGGGGCGTCTAATGGGATGGAATTGTCAGTAAGGGCCATGGCAACTGTCTTGAAGCCGAGGCGATGGAGGAGAGCGTTGTCGGTAGAAGTATCAGTAAACCACGTCCAGGGGATGAGGAAAACGCTACCCATAGATACGCGTACGGCACGACGGTTGAGCGGGTCGCAGGAGTCGGGCGTGAGCAG
>JAILAA010000043.1 GCA_024681875.1 Prevotella sp. | reverse complement strand
GGCCACGCTCAACAACAAGATCAAGAGCCAGCAGTCATTGCAGTTCCTGGCAGCCTTCGACTATCGTTTCCGCATGCTGGAACGCCCCTTCAAGTTTACTGCCGAAGCCTACTACAAGGCACTCTCCAATCTGATTCCCTACAACGTGCAGAACGTGAAGGTCACCTATTACGGCCAGAACCTCTGCTCGGGCTATGCCACCGGTCTGGACCTGAAACTGTATGGCGAGTTTGTTCCCGGCACTGATTCTTGGCTATCGCTGTCCTTGATGCGTACGCAGCAAAAGATGAACGGCGTGTGGGTGCCGCTGCCCTCCGACCAGCGCTATGCCATCAACCTGCACTTCACGGACTATTTCCCCGGCACCGAACGATGGAAAATGACCCTGCGGCTGGCATACGCCGACGGCCTGCCCTTCGGTGCCCCCCACCGAGGACTTGAGTCGCAGCATTTCAGAGCTCCCGCCTATAAACGCGCTGACATCGGCATGAGCTACCTGGCATACAAATCGCACAATGCCTCCCGCTACTCCCTGAAGAACGTCTGGATAGGGCTGGACTGCCTGAATCTGTTCGGCATCTCAAACGTCAACAGTTACTACTGGGTGACCGACGTCACCAACCGCCAGTGGGCCGTGCCCAACTACCTGACAGGCCGGCAAATCAACGGCAGGGTCGTTGTTGAGTTCTAAACGAAATAAACGAAATACAGGCAGGAGCATGACCCCTGCCTGTATTTCGAAGTTTTCTTTTGTGACATATTATTTCACCTGTAGCGGCGCCGGTCCGTCCAGCGTGGGTGTAACGGGAATGATGCGCCCCTTCTTATCAAACGTGAGGCGGTCGATGCACACCTCGCGGTGGATGCCTGGATTGCGATGGACGAAGTTCTTGTTGATGCGGTGGTAGACGATATACCACTCGTCCTTCTTCGGCAGCTGCAGGATGCTGTTGTGCGCCGTGCCGTAGATGCCGTCCTCAGGTTTTTGCTTGATGACCAGGTAGTTATCCTCGTCGATGCTGATGGGTCCGAGGGGTGATTTCGCCGTGCCGTAGCACACATGGTAGTTGGGCGAGCCGGTATCGTCGACGCTCCAGAGGAAATAGTACGTGCCCTTGCGATGGAACACGTAGGCACCCTCGCGGAAGGCCCACGTCTGCAGCGAGCCGCCCTGTGGCGTCATGTGGGTGATGGTCTCCTTCTTTACGCTGAGCATGTCGTCGTTCAGCTCGGCGCCAGCCATGAAACCGTTGCCCCAATAGAGATAATACTTGCCACTCTTCGGGTCTTTGAACACGTCTACGTCGATGGCCTGTCCGCCGCGGGCCTCCTGCGGACGGTCGGCATCGGTGATGATGGGTGCACCGCTATCGACGAAGGGTCCCGTGGGGCTGTCGCTCACGGCTACGCCAATCTCCTTGCGGTTCGACTGCGGATTATGTGCAGAGAAATAAAAGTAATACTTGTACGCGGCTCCTACCTTCTTCTCAATGATGCAGGGTGCCCAGGCATTGCCCGTGGCCCACTTCACCTGGTCGCCCTTCACGTCGAGCATCTTTCCTTCATCCGTCCAGTCCTTGAGGTTGGTGCTGGAAAAGACGCTGAAGTCGTGTCCGCCCCAGCCGGGTGTTCCGTCGGTAGTGCTGTAGATGTAGTATTTCTTCGTCTGATTCGAGTAGAGCACCTCAGGGTCGGCGTGGAAGCCGGGCAGGATGGGCTGGGCATAGTTGGGGAACGCCTTCAGCAGCCGCTCTTTCTCAGCCCGTGTGATGGGGATGATGGTGCCGTGGCGCGGCGTGAACTTCCCCCTCATCTCCGTGTTCTGCACAAACTGGAAGGTCTTCAGGTCGTTCGACTTGCAGAATTGGTAATGGCCGCTGCCGTAGCAGTCGTACATGATGATCCACGACTGGCCGTCAATGGCCTTGCACACGCCGACGCCCTCCACGGCCTCCTTCGTCTGCTCCACGTTGCCGTCGAGCATCTGCCACTTATCCGTCAGCTGCTTGGCCACGGCCTGATAGATGCCGCGGCCCGACTCCTGCTTATAGAAGAGATGATACAGCTGGTCGGCCTCGTTGTAGACGATGTCGCCGTCGATGGTGGCATTGCCTGCGTCGAAGAGCCAGCGCGGCTCACCCTCCAAGTCGGTGAAGTCCTCGTTGGCATACTGGTAGTAGATCTTGTCGTAAGACCTACTGTCGCTGGTGCGCAGCGAGTAGAATACCATATACTTCTTGGCCTGATGGTCGTAGATAGTCTCCGGCGCCCACACACGGATCACGTTTTTCCACTCCTTTGTGTAGCGTGTGGGGAAGTTGATGGCCGAGTGCTGCCAATGGATGAGGTCGGTCGACTTCAGCAGCACCATGCCGCGATTGCTGCTCCATCCAAGCGACGAGCGCATGTCGGTCACCACCATGTAGAACGTCTTGCCGTCTTCACAGCGCAGGATGTGCGGGTCGCGCACACATTGTGTCAGGGCGATGGTGTCGCTCTCGATGACCGGTGCCCCCATGTTCAGCGGCGTGTAGTTGTAGCCGTCGTCGCTGATGGCGTAGCATATCTGCTCGTCCTCGGGAGCGTTGCTGTTGAAATAGGTGAAGAGGTAGGCCACCATCTCGTTGGGATCCTGCGGATCCTCCACTACGTTTTTTTGCTTTCCAGCTGTGGCTGTCAGGCAAACGGCGCAGGCAGCCAGCAGTGCGGTCAGTAGTTTTGTGCTTATCTTCATAGTTGTTTTAGAAAATGATTATTTTTGCAAAGATACGAACTATTCCCGAGAACGCCAAAAAAAATACATATTTTGTTGCTATTCTGCTTTTTAATTCAAATAGTTTTTGAACTTTTGCCCATCAGATGAAAGAACAGCGTATCGTATTTTTAGATTATGTCCGCGTAGTGACCAGCGTAGTTTGCGCCTCGGCACCCTGTTGTTCCTCATTGGCGCAGCCTTCACCGCCTGGTCGTTCTGGTGGAAGGGCGTTC
>JAILAA010000128.1 GCA_024681875.1 Prevotella sp. | reverse complement strand
GAGTTCCTGGGACAATAGTTTTTCGATAATCATCAAGGAAACTAACAAATTTGCAAATAATCTGCAAATTTGTAAGAATAAGTAAACGAAGTGACAAAAATGGCTAGAATTATTGAGGAAATCGGGTGCAGAATGTGCAGTTCATGCTCATAATGTTTCCCAAATGTTTCCCAGATTCGCCGTAATGTGCTGATAATCAGTGCTCGTTAGCCGCCGCGCAGGCTGCCGTCGAGGAATAAACCGGCAGAACGCTGATAATTAGTGAAAAACGAGGCAAGGACTTGGGAAACAGGTTCTTGCCTCGATTTTTTTTTTGACCTATAGGTCGAAATCTATGAGGTGAAACAATGCAGACTACGTTATTTAGCCACGGACTTTCACGGACTGCCTCGGAATTAGCATGGTCCGTGAAAGTCAGTGGCTGATACGGATGTTACAAAAGGAGTGACGGATTCGGTTAATGTTTTACGACATGAATGGCACGTGGAACCAGAATGTTGAGCCTTTACCTTCAGTTGACTCGAGCCCCATCTCACCGTTTAGACTCTGAACCAGTCTGGAGGCCAGTCGCAAACCGATGCCCAGTCCGGGTTGCTGGGGGTTACCCTTATAGAAGAGGTCGAACACTAAAGGCTTTTGGTCGTCGGGAATGCCACAGCCTTCATCACTGACAAAGAAGCGAACACTCCCATCCTGAGGCTGCTCATAGCCTATAGTGATGGTGCCACTATCAGAAAACTTATAGGCATTCCTCAGCAGGTGGTAAAGTACAACCAGCAACGCATTCATGTCGATGGAGGCCTTCAGCGGTGGTTGGGGACAACTCGTGGCTATCTTTATAGCAGGCTTGTTCATGGGCATGCTTTCCTGCAACATCATTACCGATGCCTGCATCACGTCGTCAAGACAGCACTCCATCTGGATGTAGGTCCATAATCCGTTCTCCAATTCTACCAGATGCCTGACATCCTCATGTGTCTGCTGGCAACGCTTTTGCGCCTCGTTCATCTCATTGACAAGCGAGGCACGCTCGTCAGCGTCCTGAGTCATGACATACTTGCGGGCAATGTCTAAAATATGGTGAATGGGAGCCGCCTGTTCACGGATGATGCTTTCCGTAGCTTGTTGGTAGCGTTTCTTGGCCGAAGCCTGATGCTGCTTGATTTCAGTCAGTTTGTCGGCCAGGTGATGCTGTTCGCCTACAACCTCTACAGAGCCTAACATGGCTATGGCTTTTCCTTCTGCATCGTGCTCGGTGGCAAGGGCGAAAGCGTCAACCCACTCCATTTGCTCCTTGTCTCTCAGCAGACGAGCCCGGTATTTCACACTCATCTTCCAGTCTTTGCCTGCAATCAAGTCGTTGAAGGCCTGTAGCATCCGTTTGCGGTCGTCAGGGTGCACCAGATGGTTGACATAGTCTTCATAGGACATCATTGGCAACTCGCTGCCTTTTGCCGAAGCATATTGAAGGCCTTGCTGGAACACGCCTCGGGTGTATAATGTAAGCTTATTGCTGACAACGCTCCATGTCCAGATAGTGAGTGTCATTTCCTGTAGTGACATCGTCCCGTCGGATGTTATCTCGTCGAGCTGCTGCTGCTCCGCATTGAGGTCTTGTTCAGCTTTGTTTTCGGCAGCCTCTATGTCTCGGTTCTGTCGGCGCTGGAGCATGTTGATAGCCACAAAGCCTAAGCCCGTCAACGTCAATAATACTATCCATATCCAGTTCATTGTATTCCTCCTATTGATTACGATAGTTTGTGAAAATGTCGATTGGTTCGACGGGCAGTTCCACGGTCACACGTGTTCCCCGATTGGGCTCCGACGTTACATCAATATGCCCGCCTGCCTTGCTCACCAAAAGTTTACAGACGTAGAGGCCAATGCCTAATCCGTTGCTGTTGCTGTCGAGCTTGACGAAACGGTCGAAGAGAACCGTCAGCTGTTCGGGAGCAATGCCGCTGCCCGTGTCCTCAACATAGAACGCTATGGAGGGACAATGCTCATCTGAACCTTCGTTATAGCCAATGGTGACGCTTCCCTTGCTGGTAAACTTCATGGCATTGTCGATGATGCAGGCCAAAGCTGTACGTGCCACCTGTGCATCAATCATGACATGCTTCATGCTCCCTCTGTCGCCTATACGCAACTCTACATCAGTTAGGCTGTTGCGGAACACATCCGACAGATGGCCATAGATGCCATATATCAGCTCATCTAAGTAGGTTTCTTGTTTGCGGAATTCCCACTGGTCGCTCTCTATTCTGGAAAGTGTAATGGTGTTGGTAAGCATGCCTTCGATGATAGCGGTCTCTTGCTCCATCTGAGTCAGAAGCCTTTGCTCCTCCTCGCTGTTGTCAGCCATACGCAGCCTATCCTTCGCAGACATGAATTTGTTCAGCACGGGCTCTATCTCACGGTTGACGTCAGCAATAAAAGGCATCTTTGATGTCTGTGTAGAGCTTCCTATTGATTGTAGCAATTCAGACGTCTGCAACTGACTGTCCTGATTGATGAAGGTGACAAAGCCCATGATGCATGTGGCTCTGCCGTCTGCATCGCGCTCCAGGGCAGTTGCATTCATGTCGGCCCATAAAGAAGAGTGCGCTCCTCCGAAAGGGAACATGATGTGGGCGGTGTCGGCATGGCCTTCAGGACGTTTGTCGACAAACTCCTGGAACATCGTCCTGCATCCGGGTACTCCATCGAAATAGTGGTTGAAGAAATAGTCTTCCGTAATAATCTATGTGTCGTGCCCTCTGGACAGCGTCTCATGGCTGTCATAAATGAAACAACCGCTTTCCTTGGTCCATGTCCACGGTATTAAATTGTTCTGCTTAACAGTTATTGTGGCGTTCGACTTCATTTGCGAGCGCTTGTGCTTCAGGTCTGCCTGACGCTGCCTCATGTTGGCAATGTTTTCTCTCAAATGCTTAGCCCTGCTCTTTTGCATCAGGCAACTCGCCATCAAGAACAAGTTGGCAGCAACCAAAATAAATATAATTGTTGTCATTGTTTCCGAGAGGATTACATGAATAAACTATAATTGCAAGTTATAATTAGTTATTATTTTGTTCACATAAATTCGCTCAAAATTACACATTTTAACCCAATATGACGTATTTGAGTGTAATTATTTAATGTTTTTTGGCTATATCTACCTAAAATGTAATAACCTATAAGTTGATATGTCTCTCATTTTGTGGGCTGACAGCAGCCTTTGTCATACATGATTTGACCATTCTAATCGGGGATTTATTTAGTTGATACTTACATTTTTTTTAGGAAATAGTATGCTCTTTGTGCTTTTTTCAGTATCTTTGTAGCGTGAAATCAAACAACCACTATGGAATATATCGTATCGGCACGTAAATACCGCCCCATGTCGTTTGACACGGTGGTGGGTCAGACGGCGCTAACCACTACACTAAAGAACGCGGTGAAGAGTGGCAAGCTGGCCCATGCCTATCTGTTCTGCGGCCCTCGCGGCGTAGGCAAGACCACCTGTGCGCGCATTTTTGCCAAAGCCATCAACTGCCAGAATCCCACGGCAGAGGGTGAGGCTTGTGGTGAATGCGAAAGCTGTCAGAGCTTTAACGAGCAGCGTTCTCTGAATATCTTTGAGCTCGATGCTGCCTCTAACAACTCTGTGGAGCACATCAAAACACTGATGGAGCAGACACGCATACCGCCGCAGGTGGGCAAGTACAAGGTTTTTATCATCGATGAGGTACACATGCTGTCGACGGCTGCCTTCAACGCATTCCTGAAGACACTGGAGGAGCCCCCTGCACACGTTATCTTCATCCTTGCCACGACGGAGAAGCACAAGATTCTGCCCACCATCCTGAGTCGCTGTCAGATCTATGACTTCGAGCGCATGACGGTGCAGAACATTATCGCCCACTTAAAGGATGTGGCTGCGAAGGAAGGCATCGGCTATGAGGAGGAGGCGCTGGCCGTCATTGCCGAGAAGGCCGATGGAGGTATGCGCGATGCCCTGAGCATTTTCGATCAGGCTGCGTCGTTCTGTCAGGGCAATATTACTTACAAGAAGGTGATTGAGGACCTGAATGTTCTGGACTCTGAGTATTACTTCCGCATCGTCGACCTCTCCATAAATAATAATGTGTCGGAGCTGATGGTCTTGCTCAACGATATTATTGGCAAAGGTTTTGACGGAGGTCTGCTTATACAGGGACTTGCCAAGCATGTGCGCAATGTACTGATGGCTAAGGACCCGCAGACATTGCCCCTTCTTGAGGTGAGTGAGCAGCAGAGCCAACGTTATCAGGAGCAGGCCCAGAAAACTGACACTCACTTCCTCTATCAGTCGCTGAGACTGATGAACCAATGCGACATGGGCTATAGGACCTCGTCGAATAAACGCTTGCTGGTGGAGCTGACACTCATTGAGATGGCGCAGATTACCCAGCAGGACGACAGTGCCAGTAGTGGGCGTAAGCCCAGAAGATTGAAAACCCTGTTTAAGAACTTGATGGCGCCCTCTCAAAGGAAAGAGGAGAGAGGTGAGAGGAAAGAGAAAAGAGAAGAGAGGAAAGAACTGCCATCAACACAGCCCGAAATGAAGACGGCTCCGCAGGTGGCCGCGGCTGTGGTTTCTGAGGAAAGTGGAGAGAATAAATCGGAAGGCAGAAAACTGCGCCTTTCGGGCATTACTACATCATGGGGAAATCTGCGTGGAAAGAGCGTTCCTCACAAGATGCAGATTCTGTCAGGGGCGACAGATAATGGCCAGCAGTCAACAGACAATGAACAGCGAAGCTTCACACAGGAAGATCTGGAATTTCAGTGGATGTCGATGTGCAACCGTATGCCTCAGCGTCTCAGTGGCATTGCCGCCAGAATGAAGAATATGAATCCTGTCATTACCGAAATGCCTGCCGTTGAAGTGATGGTGCCCAACGAAATCATAAAGACGGAGATGGAGGGCATTAGGGGCAGTATTGTGAAGACACTACAACTCTATCTTCACAACAATGCTGTCACATTGACGCTACATGTGGCAGAACAGTACGAACAAGAGAAGGTGTTGACACGTCGTGAGCAGTTTGAGATGATGAGCCGCCAAAACAAATCGGTGGAGATACTACGTGAAGTATTTGATTTAGAATTAGCGTAATAGAATATGACGAAAAAAGACTTCATACAAAAGACAAAGAGGATAGCGAAGGCTTTCCTGCATGTGAATAAATATCTGGTAGTGCTTGCCTTGGGGGTACTGATAGTAGGCTTCATAGGCGAGAATAGCGTCGTCGGACATATGCGCAAAAAGAGCCGCATTAACGAACTCAAAAACGAGATAGCCCAGCATAATGCCCTTACGAAAGCTAACCTCGATAAAATCTACCACATGCAGACTGACATGAAGGAAGTGGAGCGTGTGGCTCGTGAACAGCACTTTATGAAGATGGACGACGAAGACGTCTTCGTGCTAAGCGATGATGACCCTAAGCCTCAGACATTGACAGGCAATGAAACAGTTGAATAGCTTACAGAACGCCATTTTCATCAGCGGAGCCATACTTATGCTGGCTGGTGCAGCTATATGGATGATGTGTAAGAGTGTAGCCCCTTGGCTCTTTTCCATCGGCGCGCTGGCTTTTGTTGCTATGCAGGTGCAGCAGCGCTATGAGGGCAATAACTTCACCATCCAGCGCCTTCGCCGCATCATGTTGATGAGCGATGTGTTGCTCATCCTTACTGCCGCGTTGATGTTTGCCGATGAGGGAAACCCCTTTGGTCTCGACCATCTGACGTGGCTCAACTATGTGCATAACAACTGGCTTGTTTTGCTTTTGCTCGCAGCTGTCATTCAGCTCTATACTGTATTCAGAATGGATGCGGAACTGCGCAAAGAGGCAAAAAAACGCTAAAAGGCGGGCGTAATTGTTTAAATTGCGCAAAATTATTTCCATACTTCAAACTATCGTTGTACATTTGTAGGCAAAAGTTAAAAACGTACATGTCTACAAACAGATTACTATATGCTGCCATTGCTGTAGTCACGATGATTACCGCATGTGCAGAACAATATTCTGAATCCTATAACATTCAAGGCTCCTCGTCCGTGTCTGTGCTGGATGGCAGCAAGCTTTATCTGAAAGTGCTGACGGGTGAAGAGCTTAAGAGTATTGATTCGTGTGAAGTAGTACATGGCGGTTTTGGCTTTACCGGACAGCTGGATACTACACGTCTTGCCATGCTCAGTATACGTGACGGCGGCATGCCACTCGTTATAGAGAAGGGTGACATCAAGGTAACCATTGACAAGACTGGCAATAAAGTGAGTGGTACGCCGCTGAACGAAAAACTCTATGACTACATCGACAAGCACATACAGCTCGATAACCTTCGCGGAGAATTAGGCCATAAGGAAGCACAGATGATTCTTGACGGAAAGGACGAGCACACCATCGCCAAGACACTTTCGGCAGAGAATGACAAGCTCCTGATGCAGATGGATAGCCTTGAGACGAGTTTCATTCTTGCCAATCTTGATAATGTACTGGGGCCTTGCGCCTTCCAAATGCTTACCTCGAGCTATCCGTATCCTGTGCTCACACCCCAGATTGAGGAAATTATGGGCAAGGCTACAGAAAGATTCAAGAACGACCATTACGTCAAAGAATACTACTCCAAGGCTAAGGAGATACTGGCACGTATGAAGGGCGAGATAGAAGACGACCCCGTAACATCAGCAGAGCCGAATAAACCATGAGGACCATCATTCAAGGAGGAACGATAGTCAATGAAGGGAAAACCTTTGTTGGCTGTGTTATTATTGACGGGGAAAAGATTGTTGCAACGGAAGAACTTGGATTGACACGGAATAGCAATGAGATGATCCGTGAAAGTCCATGTTCTTCCGATGCTATTATCAATGCAACGGGCTGCTATGTCCTGCCTGGCGTTATTGATTCACACGTGCATTTCCGTGAGCCGGGGTTGACAGAAAAAGCCGACATTGAGAGCGAGACACGTGCTGCTGCTGCAGGAGGAGTGACCACGTTTTTCGACATGCCTAACACTGTGCCTCAGACTACTACGCTGGAGGCATTGGAGCAGAAGTTTGAGTTGTCTGCAAGGAAGAGTCACGTGAACTACAGCTTCTTCTTCGGTGCCACCAACGACAATACGTATCTCTTCCCTCAGCTCGACATACATCGTATCCCTGGCATCAAGCTCTTTATGGGCAGTTCGACGGGAAACATGCTGGTAGACCGCGACGAGGCCTTGCAACGCATCTTCAGTGAGACGCCATTGCCGCTAATGACGCATTGCGAAGATACCGCCATCATCAACGAGAACATGCAGCTCTTTAAGGAGCGCTTTGGCGATGATCCGCCCGTATGGACGCACCAGCTCATCCGTAGTGAGGAAGCCTGTGTGGCCTCAACGCTGAAGGCCATCGAGCTGGCAGTCAGATACCAGACACAGCTGCACATCGCCCACATCAGTACAAAGGCAGAGCTGGAGCTGATTCCTGCCAACTGCCTACATTCCATCACCGCTGAGGCCACTGTAGGGCATTTGCTGTTCTCTACAGTTGACTACCAGCAGCTTGGCACACGCATAAAAGTGAATCCTTCCATTAAGAGTGTTATCGACCAGGAAACCTTGCGACAGGGCCTTATTGACGGTCGCATAAGCACTATAGGCACTGACCATGCGCCACATTTGTTGTCGCAGAAGGGGGGGGGCAGCGCACGAGCCGCCAGCGGTATGCCGTCCATACAGTTTGCGCTGCCTGCCTTGCTCTCACTCGTCGACGAGGGCGTGCTTACTATTGAGCGTTTAGTAGAGCTGATGGCCCACAATCCTGCCCGCATCTTCGAGGTGCGCAATAGGGGCTTCTTGTGGCCAGGCTATCAGGCCGACATCACCATT
The DNA here is from genome assembly GCA_024681875.1 of Prevotella sp. Next base: position 4,269 of record JAILAA010000128.1, on the reverse strand, counting down.
GTCAGGCCCCATGCTCCATGGAAGGTGACTCAGGATGTCATAGAAAGTAAATGCCAATGGAGCCCCTTCGAAGGACAGAAGTTCCAGTGGCGCGTAGAGAAGACGCTATGCAATGGCCATCTCGTCTACGATAACGGAACAGTAGATTCACATTACACAGGTCAACCGGTACTATTCAGATAAGTCCATGCCCTCATCCTTGCTTTTCATCTTGCTACAGCCCGACACCTATATTTATATAGGGTGGGGGACGCTGGCGCTTCTCTCAATCATTCTTGGACTGATTTGCTGGCGCACTCACCGTCGCTGGCTGCGCTGGACGCTCGTCCTTACCCTGTTCTTGTGCTGGCACATCTTCTTATGGGGCACCTACGTCGGATTCAGGAAAATCGAGGTCGTTCATATAGAATATGCAAGCCGCGATTTGCCCAAGGCCTTTGACGGCTATCGTATTGTGCAGTTCAGCGACGTACATGCAGGCACCTATACGGGTAGCCGCCGATGCATCCTTCAGGCTGTTGTCGACAGCATCAACGCACAACATGCCGACTTGGTGGTTTTCACTGGCGACATACAAAACAAAGAAGCATCCGAGCTCATCGCCTGTCAGGACATCCTTAGAAAAATCAAAGCCCCAGACGGAGTGATTTCCATTCTAGGAAACCACGACTACCCCATGTATATCGACACTACAGCCCTCGACCCGTATGAGCGATCCCTCTGTCTGGGACGCACCGTGTCAGCCGAACAAGACATGGGATGGAAAGTGCTGATGAACGGCCATCTGAACATTCAGCGTGGCACAGCGCATATAGTCATCGCTGGAATGGAGAACGACGGCGAAGGGCGCTTCCCCAAGAAGGGTGACATCAACAATACGTTGCGTGGTGTTTGTAGAGATGAGTTCGTAGTGATGCTTGAGCACGACCCCACCTCATGGCGCAACAGAATTCTGCCCCACAGCCATGCGCAGCTGACGCTTAGCGGCCATACTCATGGCGGCCAGCTCTCGCTCTTCGGACTTTCACCCGCCATCTTCAAATATAAGGAAAGCAGCGGCATGTATTGGCTGAACGAGCGTGCACTCTACGTCTCAAGAGGCGTCGGTGGCGTCGTGCCTTTCCGTTTTGGCGCTACGCCCGAAATCTCAGTCATCACCCTCAAGACTTCCACACTCCAGCCATGAAATACCTCTATCGCATCTACCAGCTACTCATTGCCTTGCCCCTGGGGCTTTTTGTCACACTCCTCGTTGCCGTAGTCACCGCCGTGGGGTGTTCCTTAGGCAAAGGCCATTTCTGGGGTTACTACCCAGGCCATCTATGGGGGCGCATCATCCTCTGGCTTTTCCTCATCCCCGTTAAGGTGGAGGGCAAGCTGCAGCTTGAGAAAAACCAGTCCTACGTCTTCGTGGCCAATCATCAGGGCGCCTTCGATATTTTCCTCATATACGGCTATTTGGGGCGCAACTTCAAATGGATGATGAAGCAATCGTTGCGTAAACTGCCTTTTGTAGGATGGGCTTGCGAGAAGTCGAAGCAGATATTCGTTGACAAGAGTGGCGCCTCACGCATCAAAAAGACCTATGAAGATGCCCGCTGCACCCTGCAGGGAGGCACCAGCCTAACCGTCTTCCCTGAAGGAGCCCGCACCTTTACCGGCCAGATGCAGCCCTTCAAGCGTGGAGCTTTCGCGCTGGCCGATGAGCTGCAGTTGCCTGTCGTGCCCCTCACCATCAACGGCTCCTTCCATCTCATGCCGCGTATGCGCGACGGTCACTTTGTGCAATGGCACCGATTGAGCCTCACCATCCATCAGCCCATCTATCCTGTGGGGCAAGGAGCCGAAAATGTGCAGGCCACCATGAGTCAAGCCTACGACTCCGTTCATTCAGCCCTGAACAACAGTTCATCTTGAAAACTGTTCAAGAAGCGGCAGGCATGAGCACCATCCATCTGGGCATGATGGAACTGAAGGCTTACGGGCAGCGTAGTCTTGAAAAGTCCCTTACGATACCTTCCCCAAGCCAAGAACGGATTGTTATATCTACCCGAGTACTGGTTGACGATGCAGTCAAGTTCCGTCTGGGGCAAGGCTGAAGTCCCGATTATCATACAGTCTTCTAAAGAGGAACTCTTGCAATTTTTCGCGGTTTGTCCTGTCAATTCAAGGTAGTCAGTATTAAACAGCCTGACATCTTCAGAATATGGAATGTCGCACAAGCTGATGCCACCCTTACAGTTCTGAACAATCACATTGAGAGCGAGTTTATCATACTGATACAGTTTGCCGTTTTGGGGCAGAAGATAGAATTCCTCCACGCCACTGGCTGCCTTGCCAATGCACCAGCACATGAGTACTGTGAACTTGATTCCCGTTTTCTTGCTCACCTTCAGCAACCGGGTGACATCCATCGTCTTCACCAATGTCACCATCGGCACAGGCGAAGTCATCCACAAGCTGAAGGCTTCAGCACGGCTCGTATTCTCAGGATTGATTTCTTTTTTCATTGTTATTCCTCCTTAGCAGTAACGAATGGATTATTTAAGTTTCTCACTTAATATTCTGTTCCTGACACATTTCACTGCCGGCTTGTAATAGTCTATCTCCATAGCTTCGAGGGTGCGCTTCAGTTCGTCCATCAATTCCGGGAATAATTTGCACATGCGGAAGGCGAGCTTCATGCAGATGGACTGAATGCCGGGGAATTCATCGACATCCAACATGTGCTCGAAGCAGAAATCAAGGAAATCCGTCCGCAGATTGTCTTCGTTCATCTCCAGTCGCTCAACGATGTTCAAAGTCAGTCGCCTGACGGATGAGTTCTCTGTCCGCATAGCCTGTTCGATGAGTTCGTCGAATATCACCTGCAACTGAGAGAGCTCCTCTTTGCTGGCTTTAGTCAGTCCCCACAAGGCACTCCTTGCTACGCGATAGTCTTCACGAAAAGCGTACTGACGGGCAAATCCAAGGAAATCGCCACCAGCCTTTACCTCTTGGTATATTTCCTGTGCACCGCCCTCGCTGAATGTCTGTCTGAGCCTCTCTTCGGTTATCATTTCTTCATAGTTTGTTCACCTCGCCGTGTCATTTCTTCGGCAAAGGTCTGCTCACCGTTTTCACGGATGTATCGGATGCAGGCAGGACGGTCGCTGCGGAAGATAAAGGCAAAGACTTTACTCATGAAGTTGTTATAGATACCACATTCGTTCACGTCCTTGTCACACTCTGCGCAAGTGCGGAAGCCTTTTTCCTTGCAACATTTACGGATCTTACACCACGATGCCTTCTCGTTTTCATGACAACCAGGGCATTTCCCCATGCGATATTTCTTGCAAGCCCCGCAATATAATCCGCAGGCCGCAATCATTTTTGTGTTGACAGTTATTTCTTTCATAAGCTATAAAATCATGCTGCAAAGTTACGAATAGTCGAACGAAATACAAAACAAACACGTTTGTTTTTATTTCCGAGACGGAGTAACTTCGCGACTTTTGTCACAAAGATACTGAAAAGTTAGAACCCCTGCAAATAATTCGAGTTAATTGCAGGGGTGCCATCATTAATCAATTGCATGCCCTAAGGGACGAGTCAAGCGCTTTCAAATATTAAACTCAAATTTAACACTCCGAAGTAATTACTTTACTGCGGATAAGATGCCCTTCCTGTATGGCAGCGAAGAGGGCGATGCAGGCAATCACCCATGCAATGAGGATGAAGTATGACTGTCCGATTGTCATCATGCCAATAAAAAGCAAGAAGCCCGTCAATTTGTTGGCTTTGGTGTGTAGAAATGCTATCCTGTGCCTTACTATGTATGCACTAACGGCATTGCTGATTTTCACCAGTGCGATAAGCCCTATCATCATCCATAATGCAGCTGGCAGTTTCAGCCACGGAAACAACTTATATCCTACTGCAACGACAAAAACGAAGTCTGCCAAACTGTCCAATCTGGCTCCGAACTTACTCTCTACTCCCCACCGTCTGGCCAGAAAGCCGTCGAGCATATCCGTCGTACCAGCTATCACGTAGAGCACCCAGAAGGGCATAGTCATTGCATCCACCAAAAGCAATGGCAGACACAATGCGATTCGTGATGCAGATAGAATGTTAGGAATATGCTTCATTGTTTATAATTCAAGTATCTCCATTTCTTTTTCCGTCCATTCTTCCCCATCTATGAGATAGTAATCAGTACCTATGACTTTAAAGCCAACTGACTCATAGCAATGGAATGCACAAAGATATTTACTCTATCGGCATCAT
>JAILAA010000068.1 GCA_024681875.1 Prevotella sp. | reverse complement strand
CTGCTTAAAATAAGGAAAAACAAGGAGGTGATCAATCGCCTGGAGGTGTCTGACATCGCAAAGCTCATCAAAGAGAATGCTGTTGTGGAGGAGGTGGTGCGCATACGTGAGATCTATCATCTGTTGAAACCTAAACGATTGGAGGACGGACAGGTGGTGACGGGATTAACACACGAGCTGCGCCTGCCCCGCATCTGCTTTGCTGCGGAATATGTGAACAGCAACAAAGAGCGCAGGCTCGTCAGCTATAACGGGCTGGTGGTGCTGGAACTGAACGGCCTCGCCAGCTATGAACAGGCTGCCAGCATGAGGAACATGGCCGGCAAGATGCCGGAGACGCTGATGGCGTTTCTCGGCGGCTCGGGCAAGAGCGTGAAGATTGTGTGCAGAGGAGAGCTGTTTGGAGACCCCACACCGCCTAAAGGCACCCCTCCCCTCGAAGGGGCGGGGAGTAAGTTGCCGACGAAGGATGATGAGGTCAGGCAGTTTCACAAGAATCTGTATGAGACGGCGAGGAGGGCCTATCAGAACCAGTTCGGCTTTGACATCGAGTATCTGGAGCCGCTGCTGGACCGCACGGTCTATCTGAGCGCCGATCCTGATATGTACTACAATCCGGAGGCGCGCCTCTTCCTGGCTGACACGAGGAAGCCCGAGGAGCAGGAGGCTGTCAGCATCAGCGAGGAGAGCGACATGCTGATGCCGGGCCGTACGCTTACCAGGACTTATCAACTGAACTGGCTTGCCATCGTGGACCATGTGCTGGGCCGCTATTTCGAACTGCCTGACGAGGAGCATGAGATGACGCAGCTGATGCGGGTGGCCAAGGCTTGTCTCGAAGAGGGTATCCCACTGGCCCATGCCCAGGGGCTGACGTTGCAGCATCCGGTGCTGGCGAGGGACGCGATGCTGGTGAAGAAAGTCTTTGCAAACGTCTATGCCGTCACCCTGCAGCAGGACTATTTGGCGAAACATAAGTTCAAGCCGCTGAAGAGTGTGCCGGAGGAGACCATACAGGCCATGCGGACGGAGATATTCCTGAATGCTAACTATGACATGCGTAAGAACCTGCTGACGGGCGTGGCGGAATACCGTGAGAAATACAGCGATAAACAGACCTTTAAGCCGCTGACGGAGGAGGTGCGCAACAATATGACGCTCAGTGCGATAGAGCTGGGACTGAAGGCGTTTGACAAGAACATGAACCGCTTCATCGACTCTACGCGCATTGAGCAGTATGACCCCGTGAACACGTGGCTCGACAAGCTGCCGAAATGGGATGGCCACGACTATATTGCTGAACTGGCCCAGCGCGTGCCGACTGACCAGCCCCACTGGGAGAAATACATGAAGATGTGGCTGACGGGGGTGGTGGCCCAGTGGCGTGAGAGCGACAGGCAGCTGACGGGCAATGCGCTCGTGCCGCTGCTGATAGGGAGGCAGGGCTGTGGAAAGACGCGCTTCTGCAAGATCCTGTTGCCGAAGGAGCTGCGCGACTACTATAACGACAAGATCAACTTCAAGAATGAGTTCGACCTGAACATCGCCCTCACTTCGTTTGCACTGATCAACATCGATGAGTTCGACAAGACCACGAAGGGGCAGCAGGTGGTGCTGAAATACCTGCTGTCGTCGGCCGACGTGAAGTTCCGGCCGCCCTATGGCAAGACCATCAAGCAATACCGGCGCTATACCTCGTTCATCGGCACTACCAACAAGCGCAAGCCGCTGACCGACCCCACGGGAAGCCGGCGCTTCGTCTGCGTCGGCGTGACGGGACATATCGACTACACCGACTCGCTGAACCATCGCCAGCTCTACGCACAGGCCCTGCACCTCTTTAAAAGTAAGGAGCGCTTCTGGCTGAACGACGAAGAGATCAAGGAGCTCATCAAGGAGAACGAGCCCTATCAGCAGCTCTACACCCTCGAGGAGATGATTGCCGCCACCTTCCGCAAGCCGAAGCCCTCGGAGGCGGCCCGGTGGTTCAATATCGATGAGATAAAGGATGTGCTGGCCAACAACTTTGCTTCGTTCGATCCGGATACCAGCAATACGGCGATGGGCAACGCCCTGAACAACAGTCGGTTCTCATTCGACAGCCGGCGCGTGGGCGCTGGCAAGGAGTATAAGCTGGCTGACCAACCATTGAGTGAAGGCTGATGGAAGAGCGACGAGCCATGAAAGACTATCCCGATAGGATGACGCCAGAGCAGGCGAGGGCGTTTGGCGCGGATGTGCTGAACATTGTCAGCCAGATTCCGTGCGGAAAGGTGACGACCTACGGATATAGCTCCCGGGTGGAGTAGGCAGCGCACACTCTTGGAAGAAGAGGGCGTGACTTTCAAGGCCAATGGCCATGTGGATATGGAGCGGCACCTTTGGGAGCCGCAAATGATAACGTAAGAACGGGGCGGCCTGAAAAATAACGTGCGTTTTATTTTGCGCATCGGAGGATTTGTTGTAACTTTGCCGCAGTTGTGGCGAAGTCACTAAAATAGATAATAACCCAAAATGATAAAAAACAGTTATGGCTAAGAAAGAAACGGAGGAAGGGGCCCTTAACCCGCAGCAGGAAAAACTGAAGGCCTTACAGGCCGCGATGTCGAAGATTGAGAAGGATTTCGGCAAAGGCTCCATCATGCGCATGGGCGACGAACAGATAGAACAAGTGGACGTGATCCCGACGGGATCCATCGGCCTGAACGCCGCACTGGGCGTGGGCGGATACCCCAAGGGGCGCATCATCGAGATATTCGGCCCTGAGTCGAGTGGTAAGACGACGCTGGCCATCCATGCCATCGCCGAGTGTCAGAAGGCTGGAGGCATTGCTGCGTTCATTGATGCAGAGCATGCCTTCGATCGCTTCTATGCGCAGAAATTAGGCGTGGATATCGACAATCTGCTCATTTCGCAGCCTGACAACGGCGAACAGGCGCTGGAGATTGCCGACCAGCTCATCCGCTCTGCGGCCATCGATATTATTGTCATTGACTCGGTGGCTGCCCTGACACCGAAAAAGGAGATTGAGGGCGACATGGGTGACAGCGCCGTGGGCTTGCACGCACGACTGATGAGCCAGGCGCTGCGCAAGGTGACCGCTACTATCTCGAAAACCAATACCACCTGTATCTTCATCAACCAGCTGCGTGAGAAGATAGGCGTGATGTTCGGCAACCCAGAGACGACCACTGGCGGCAATGCCCTGAAGTTCTATGCCTCTGTCCGACTCGACATCCGAAAGGTGTCGACGCTGAAGGACGGCGACCAGCCCATCGGCAACCAGGTGCGTGTCAAGGTGGTGAAGAATAAGGTGGCGCCTCCCTTCCGCAAGGCTGAGTTTGAGATCAGCTTTGGCGAGGGCATCTCGAAGATCGGAGAGATCGTAGACCTTGGCGTGGAGTACGGCATCTTGGAGAAGAAGGGCTCGTGGTTCAGCTACGGAGACGCTAAGCTGGCTCAGGGACGCGACGCTACCAAGCAGTTGCTGAAGGACAATCCTGAGTTGTGCGAGGAGCTGGAGGCCAAGATTATGGAGGCCATTAGCAATCAGCAGTAGAAAGACAACGCATGATAGAACAGGCCTGTCGTCCGTAGGGATGGCAGGCCTGTTCTGTTGTGTGAGGATGGCGTTTAGAAATTCTCGCCGTAGCGTTCCTTCGTGATGGCGTCGAGCGAGCGGCCGCGAGTGAGCGGGGCGCCGATGAAGCCCACGAGTAGCGAGATGGCCAGCAGCACAATCATGCACCAGGCGGCGATGGTGAAGCCCTCGCCGTTCTCGCCGTAGATATAGGTGAAGACGAGGCCCCATACGGCCGACAGGCCGCGCACGATGAAGAACATCAGGCCCTGAGCGCCGGCACGGAACTTGGCGGGGAAGAGTTCGCTGCCCCACAGGGCGTAGAAGATCTGCGGAGAGGAGCCGCCCTGAATGCCCCAGAGGATGGCGAAGAGCCACAATCCGGCCATGCCACCGGCGCCCATCGTGATGATGACGACCCAGGCTGCGATGGCCACAAGGAGACCGAAGGTGTAGATGGCCTTGTGCGACGTCTTGTCGATGAGCTTCGACACGATGAACGTCACGCCGACGATGATGGCCCACTGGATGCAGTTCATCCAGTTGGCCTGCTCGTTGCTCACGCCGCCGGCCGTCTCGTAGATGTGGGGCTGGAAGAAGCCCATCACCGAAGCCACCAGGTTCCATGTGAGGTAGATGGTGGCGAGGAAGATGACGGTCTTCACGGCGGTCATGTTCTGGAAAAGTACCTTGATATTGTCCAAAAGACTGGTTTGCTCTTCCTTCTCTTTCTTGTTGACGAAGGCTGCGCTCTCCTGCAGCTTGCGCTGCAGATTCCAGGCGATGAAGGCCACGATGAACAGGGTGAGGAAGACGATACGCGACGAGAAGACGTTGGTGGCCTCTGTGGTGAGGCTGTCGCCGCCGATGGCGTGCGCCACGCTCTGAACGGCGCCGAAGAGGTAGCCGCCGGGTGCGAAGAGCATGCCGAAGAGCAGGATGCACATCGGACCGAGGCCCCACGACATCTGCGAGATGCAGATATTGCGGCCTCGTTTGTTCACCTCAGAGCTCTCGCTGATATACGTCCAAGAGGCCGGCACGCCCACGCCCACGCTGATGCCCGTGACGAGGAAGCCGGCCAGCAGCATCGGGTAGTTGAACGAGCACATCACCAGCAGCACGCCCAGCATATACACCAGCAGGTTGTAGGTGAAGATGAACTTGCGCCCGTACTTGTCGGCCAGGAATCCGCCGATGATGGCACCGATGGCAGCCCCCAGGCAGTTGGCGCTGATGAAGTTCAGCCAGCCCAGATGCACCTCCGAGAGGCCCAGATAGTTCTGCCACAGCGTCAGTCCTGATGCGCCCGCCACAATGGCGCCTGCATCAAGATAGTTGGTGAGAGACACCGCAATGGTGGAGCGGAGAGAAGACTCTCCCCCCGCCCTCCCTACAAGGGAGGGAGCAGATTGCTCTATAGATGTTTTTTCTTTATTCATTGAAATAATGTTCTATTTGTTGTAATACGTTTTCGGTGTCGTAAAGAACCTCTTCATTCGTGAAGCGAATGACATGAAACCCCATTTGTTCCAATACCTCTTCGCGTATGGCATCGTTTTCCGCTTGTTGCCGTTCTGCATGGTACCCCCCATCAACTTCAATCACTAATCCGCCACGTTGGGAGACAAAATCAACGATGTAATCTCCAATAATGAATTGTCTGTTGAACCGAGTGCCCACGTCCAATGACCGCAGATGTTCCCACAACACTGATTCTGCTAACGTCATGTTACGACGGTTTTCCTTAGCAAACTTCTTCAGCAATTCATAACGGTCTGGTGAAGCACAATGAAAATCCATAATGTACGGTCGTATGGAAGGTATTTGCTCCCTCCCTTATAGGGAGGGCGGGGGGAGAGTCTTCTTTCTATCGCTTCGAGGTCACCTCCTTCTCGTACTGCTCTATGCACTGGATATACTCCTCACCCACGGGCACGTTGTTCTTCAGGTTGAAGTAGTCGAAGACGGCACCGAAGGGCATTGACTTCGCTTCTTCCATCAGGGCGAG
>JAILAA010000052.1 GCA_024681875.1 Prevotella sp. | reverse complement strand
GCCGAGCTGAAGCGCTTGGACGAGCGCCTCGTCAGTTTCATCAACATCTGCAAGGAGCACCACACCGCCGTGCGCATCGGCGTGAACCACGGCTCGCTCTCCGACCGCATCATGTCACGCTATGGCGACACGCCGGCAGGCATCGTTGAGAGCTGCATGGAGTTCCTCCGCATTTTTAAGCGCGAGCAGTTCGATGACGTCGTCATCTCGATTAAAGCCAGCAATACCGTCGTGATGGTGCAGAGTGTGCGCCTTTTAGTCAAGCAGATGGATGCTGAGGATATGCACTATCCGCTGCACCTTGGCGTGACCGAGGCCGGCGAAGGCGAGGATGGCCGCATCAAGAGTGCCGTGGGCATAGGTGCCCTGCTGACAGAGGGCATCGGCGACACCATCCGCGTGTCTTTGAGCGAAGAGCCCGAGGCCGAGATTCCCGTGGCGCGCAAGCTGGTGGAACTCATCCCAGAGTGCACCCAACTGCGTCAGGAAGCTGAGAAAAGCATTAAGGACGACACCATTTCGCTCATTATTTGGGCCACCGACATGGATACGCTCATGTTGAAGGCCGCCATGTCAGTTGGTGCCTTGCTGATCGACCGCAAGGCCACAAAGCTGGTTATCAAGCCCCTCGGCCTGACAAAGCCAGTACCAACTTTTACCATCACCTTGCTTGCCGACGCCATCCTTCAGGCGGCCCGCATCAAGTTCACCAAGACCGAGTACATATCGTGCCCGGGCTGCGGCCGCACGCTCTACAACCTGCAGGAAACCATCGCCCGTATCAAAGCCGCTACCAGCCACTTGATAGGTCTGAAGATAGGCATCATGGGCTGCATCGTCAACGGCCCGGGCGAGATGGCCGACGCCGATTACGGTTACGTGGGCGCAGGGCGAGGAAAAATTTCACTCTACCGCGGCAAGGAGTGTGTGGAGAAAAATATCCCTGAAGTAGAGGCGGTCGACCGCCTGCTGCAACTTATCAACAGCGACAAGAAGTAATACATTTAATCAAACAAATAATGAAAAAAACCATTTGTAATGGTGGTAGCCGCCATGATGGCTACAGTGAGTGCAAACGCACAGAGTGGGTATTATAATACGAAGCATGAGCTGGGCATCACCATTGGCGCCGGTGCCATTACCGAAATTGCTGGTGGACTGTCTGACTTCGCAGAACTGGCCATTGTGGCTACGGCTACCTCTGCCATCTCTGGTGGTGCATATACCGGCAGTTTCAGCTATGGCGACGAGAAGTATCTCCCCAATATCAGTGTTGAGTTTTATTACCACGTCAGTAAGGCTATTGCCCTTGGCGGCTTCATGGCTTTTAACGGTTTAGACCGCGATGTGTATGGAGAATGGCGGTATAATGGAAGTGGTCATAAGAGCAAAACGAAGATTGGTGAGGCCTCACGCCGCAACCTGAGTTTCGTTCCAACGGCTAAGTTCGACTGGCTGCGCAAGAAGTATTTCGGCATGTACTCGAAGGTTGGTCTCGGAGTCAGCTTTATGTTTGAAAACCAGAAAGACGATGGCTCTAACGATGGTGCCGATTTCAAGGAAGTTGACAAGACATCAATTATTCCCAATATTCAGGTTTCGTTACTTGGCCTTGAGGGTGGCAGCGAGAACTTCCGTGGCTTCGTGGAGCTTGGCGTTGGCGAGCAGGGCATTGTCTTGGCAGGTCTGAAGTATAAGTTCTAATTATCCCTATTTTATAAACTCTTTAATTAACAAACAAATGATGAAAAAGCATTTCATGACACTTGCTGCCTCAGCAGCTCTTGCAGTGCTCACGCTGGGCAGCTGCGCTACTATTAACACTGGTGCCGCACTCACTGAGAAAGGTCCCATCGGCCCAAAGGTTGGTGAAGCACAAAGCACCTATTATCTCGGCCTCATTTCGTCGCAGGGAGAGCAGAACAATATTCAGAAAGCTGCAGAGAATGGTGGCATTAAAAAGGTTATGCAGGTTGAGTATATCGACCAGGCTATCCTATTTGGACTTATTGTCAAGCACACGACTCGTGTCTATGGTGAGTAATCTCTCATCGACATAAATAATACTGTGCGGTGGCTATTCGTTTAAAAGAAAAGCCACCGCACAGTTTATATGAATATCGTGGTCAGGGCCTTGTCTGCCCCTCGCCTTCGATGAGCCATTTGTAGGTAGTTATCTCTTCTAAGGCCATAGGACCGCGCGGGCCGAGCTTCTGCGTGCTGATGCCAATCTCAGCACCGAGGCCGAACTGTGCGCCGTCGGTGAAGCTGGTAGGCGCGTTCCAATAGACGCAGGCGGCGTCGACATGAGCCTGGAACTTACGGGCGGCCTGCTCGTTTTCTGTGACGATGGCCTCGCTGTGGCCGGAGCCGTGCCGGTCGATGTGAGCCAGAGCCTCGTCGAGCGAAGCAACGGTGACCACATTCATCTTGTAATCCATGAACTCTGTGTCGTAGCGGCTCTCGTCGTTGTAGAAAAACTCTACCTTCCCTTCCATCGGAGCCAGCAGTTGGGGAAGGTCAGACTCGCGGTCCTTGTGGATGAGCAGGGTGTCAAGAGCGTTGCAGACCGATACGCGACGTGTCTTGGCATTGTTGATAATAGCACGGCCCTTCTCCAAATCGCCATCCTTGTCGAAATACACGTGAACCACGCCGGCACCAGTCTCAATGACGGGGATGCGGGCCGTGTCGCGGACGAAGTCGATGAGCTTGCGGCCGCCACGGGGGATGCAGAGGTCGACGTAGCCCACGGCGTTGAGCATCTCGCCAGTAGCCTCATGGGTAGCAGGCAGCAAGGAGACAACATCAGGATTGACGCCGTATTTCTCTAAGATTTCATGAATCAGCGCCACTTCCTCACGGTTGCTACAGTCAGCATCCTTGCCGCCCTTCAGGACGCAGGCATTGCCGCTCTTAAAGCACAGCGAGAAAACGTCGAAGGTGACGTTGGGCCGTGCCTCGTATATCATACCGATGACACCGAAGGGGACTGAGACGCGGCACAGCCGAAGTCCGTTAGGCAGCGTTTTCTGCTTGGTGATGTGCCCCAGAGGAGTGGGCAGCGTAGCCACGTTGCGTATGTCGCTGGCAATATCTTCCAGACGCTTCTCGGTCAGCTGCAGTCGGTCATAGAGCGGATTGGTCTTTTCCATCTTAGCCAAATCTTCTGCATTGGCTTTCAGTATACGCTCTTTGTCTCCTACGATGGCATTAGCCACAGCATTTAGAATGTCGTTACGCTGTGCATCAGTCAGCAGTGCAAGGCTTTTGCTTGCCCGCTTTACCCGTTCAAATGTCTCTTTCAGTTGCATGGTATGAATTCAGTGTGTGGTGTTTCGTTTTTGCGTTCTATCAGGTTGGCAAGAATGTTGTCGCGCTCGCCATTGGCGATAATTACACGGATGCCGGCTTGCTGCACTTTCTGAGCCGTAGTGTATTTAGAGTGCATACCGCCGCGTCCGAAGGCGCTCTTCTCTTCCTTGATATACTGCGAGAGGTCGGTGCCTGGCTCCACGGTAGGGATGATTCTCGACTGCGGATTATCGGGGTGGCCGTCGTAGATGCCGTCGATGTTCGACAGCAGGATGAGCGTGCCGGCTTGCATCATCTGTGCGATGAGACCACTCAGCTCGTCGTTGTCGGTAAACATCAGCTCGGTCACGCTGACGGTATCGTTCTCGTTGACAATGGGGAGCACGTCGTTCTCCAGCATCACCGTCATGCAGGCCCTTTGGTTGCGGTACTGCTCGCCAGGCTGGAAGTTCTCCTTCATTGTGAGCACCTGTCCCACATGGATGCCGTATTCGCGGAACAGGTCGTAGTACAAGCCTACGAGCTTTACCTGTCCGAGGGCGCTGAAGAGCTGGCGTTGTTCTACGCTGTCCAGTTCGTGCTCCACCTGCAGCTCGCGCCGACCGCAGGCCACAGCGCCTGATGACACGAGGATAACCTCGTAGCCCCTGCGGCGCAGCCATGCTATCTGGTCGACGATGGCCGACATGCGCGTAACGTCCAACTTGCCGTCCTTGCGAGTGAGCACATTACTACCTACCTTAATGACGATTCTTTTTTCCATTGCTGTCTTTTTCGCTGCAAAATTACATTTTTTCTATGATTCGTGCAAATTTCTTGATAGAAAACGGGATACTCCGTAGTCTCTCATTAGCTGGCGGAAGAGCGGCACGTAGCTGAGAATGTCCTGTTGGCCTACGATAATCATCTGTTTGCGTGCGCGTGTGAGGGCGACGTTCAGCTTCCGGTCGATGGATGTACCGTCATCGTCGGCAAAGGTGGTGGCGGTAAGAAAATCGAGCTGATAGCGGCGGGTGACGCCGAGGGCATAGATGATGACGTCGCGCTGACTGCCCTGAAAGCGCTCCACCGTGTCGATGGTGATGGCTGAGAGGGGAGAGGTGTGAGGTGAGAGGTGAGAGAGAACCTGACGGATGAGGGCTATCTGGCGGCGGTAGGGCACAATGACGCCTATGGTCTTCGTGGGGTCGAAGTGGTCTTTCGTGAAGCGGTAGATACGGCACAGCAGGTCGGCAACGAGCTGGGGCTCGGACAGGGACTCCTGGGAATTCCCGGGCAGAGTGGCTCCCTCATCAATAAACAGCACGCGGTGTGTCTTCAGCATCTTGTCGAGAGTGTCCTCGGCAGGCAGGTCATAGCCTATCGTTCTCTCCTTCTGATGCGGCAGGGGCACGGCATGCAACTGCTCCTTCTGGTAGAAGTGCTGCAGGGGGAAGAGGGCCACCTCGGGGTGCATACGCCCGTGCGAGTGAAGGACGCCCGTGAACTGTGTACGTCCCTGACGGTGCTCCCAGCGCAGGAGACGCTCAAAGAGACTCTGGCGGCAGTCTTCTATACCGATGTCGCGCAGCAACGGCTCTGTGACGGTGCTTTGCTCGGGTGGTTGCTGCACCACGGCTGGCAGCTGCTTGTAGTCGCCGACGAGGACGAATCGTTCCACCGACGCGCTACTCAACAGACCGATGAGCGACGGCTCGAGTATCTGCGAAGCCTCGTCGATGATGGCCAGCGAGAAGCGTTTTATCTGTAGAATCCAAGGCTGCGCCTGCAGCATCGATGTGGTGCTGACGATAATAGGGGTGTTGCTGATGAGACGGCGGGCATCGTCGAGACGGCGGGTGTCGGCCAATGCCGTATCGAGCAAGTGGTCGTGGAAGCGCGGGTCGCACGAGGCGTCCTTTCCTACCCTCATAAACGGCAGTCCGGCGTCGGTGAGCATGGCACAGATTTCGTCCACGGCACGGTTGGTGTAGGCGGCAAGGAGAATATTACAGACCCCACCCGCAGCCCCTCCAGCCTCTCCCCCTGCCCCTCCCTTGCAAGGAGGGGGGCAATTACCTTGCAAGCCCGAATTATCTGCTTTGGTGGTATCTTCTCCCCTCCCTTCAAGGGGAGGGGCTGGGGGTGGGGTCTGTAATGTTTCTTCCACGATAAACCTCAGCGCCATCGATGTCTTGCCCGTGCCTGGCGGGCCGACAAGGAGGAAGTAGTCGTGTGCTTGCTTTATTTTCAGCAGCACATCGTCATAGTCGGGATGATAGCTGTGCGAGAGCGTCAACGACGTGTCGGCCTGGGGAGCGCGCTGTCCCAAGAGCAGGTCACGACGGCGGTGGTCGGCGGTGGCAAAGGCATAGAGAGCACGTATGTCGGAGCTGGTGCCTGTGTCGCTGCCACCATGCTCTATGGCCCAGTAGCGGTTACCGTCAGCATGGAAGAGAACATCAGGCTGCTCGTCGTTGAGCACGACGACAGCCTTCTCGCTGTCTAAGCACTGTAGCGTGCCTTTGAACAGGATGCTGCGGCGCACGTCAGGCTGGTCAGTGAAGCTATAGAGATAGACCATGTCGCCTGAGCGGAAGTTCAGAGGGCTCACCCCCAGCCCCTCAAGCCTCTCCCCTGTCCCCTCCAAAGGGAGGGGGTGAAGCCTCACGGAGTTCCTGTGCGCAGCCACTCCTCCCCCTCCCTTTGGAGGGGGCAGGGGGGAGGCTGCTCCTACGATAATATTCCCCGTCTCGATCTTCTCCTGCAGCGACATCTGCCAGAGGTCGGCCGTGCAGCCGCCGGAGTGGTGCAGGCTCGTCTCGCTGCTGCCCACCTTCTGCGCCTGCTGCTCGCGGTAGACGAAGGTGAGCATCCTTTCCAAGTAGGTACGCTCTAAAGGAGTGAGAAGTGAGAAGTGAGAGGTGAGAGATTGGATTTGCGGCAGCACATAGTGGTGGAAGAAACCGTCGCGCGCTATACCATTATAAATAATGTCGGCGTTGAGCAATGGCATCACGCGCCGAAAACCGTCGCGGGCAATGAGCAGTTCGGTGGCCACAATCTGGTTCCTCAGTTTGAGGGCCTCGCGGAGTAGCGTCCGGTAGTAGTTCACCGTGAGCAGGCCCTGCGCTGCGGGATAGCGTGAGTAGAGCAGTCGCGTGTCCACCTGTTTGTCACTGAGGCCGAAGTTATAGCGCAGTACACCATAGTAGAGCAACAGCTGTACGTAGTGGCTTTCCGACTGCAGGCCGTGGCTGTCGTGGCTCTGGTACTCAATCTTCCTGTTGCGGCCCGACTTCTGCTCTACGAG
>JAILAA010000033.1 GCA_024681875.1 Prevotella sp. | reverse complement strand
CTGGAAATCGCAGAGATGATCTCTGCCGATGCCAGCGAACTGCTTTCTGCGGTTATTGATGCCAATCCTAAGTTCCATAAACTCTATCAAATGTATAAATTAGTCGCTTGATGAATGAATATTCACTTGCGAAAGTTCAGTAAAGAGCTATGAAACAAAATGGAAATAATTATGGATGCTTAGCATCTGCAATTTTTTTTATCTTGATGATTGGCGCCTACTTTATAGGCTGGAAAACACTGTTTTATATTGGCGTAATTCCATTATTGGTGTTAGAGGTATTCATAGTGGGAGTCCAAATCAAATATGGAAATTGGAAATTAGCTCTTGTACCTTTTTTGACTTTAGTGATTACTTCAGAGATTGGTTATTTAATAACAAAGAAAGTTATTGATGGAATATGTATTGGCCTCTATCTCATGATAATATCAGGGGCCATCCAATATCTTTTCACTAATAAAAAAAAGGATACTGAAGAGGAGAAATTATGAAAATAGTATACCTCATCTTCGCAACCCTTCTGCTGTTGTGTCTCGCCCCAATGCCTTGCGGCTATTATCAGCTGGTAAGGTTTGTTGCAATGGTAGCGTTTGGTGTGATGGCCTTTAAATTCCATCAGGAGAAGATGGATGTGGCTAAGTGTGGAAACTGGGGGCTACATACTGTGGACCAAGTCTATGCTTGGGTGAAATCACGTCATCTGGCTGATTGCAAGGATGACTACAGAAAAAGTACAATGCAACGAATGCTGAAAATAGCATCCTTTCATGACCCGGAATTAACACGCCTGATTCCACATGTCAAACAAAAGGCTAATCGTGGCATCAAATTGTCTCAGCCCAAAAGAAAGAAGATTATTGAACCAATAAACGTACAATTGGGTGATGTGTTACGCTGGAACTACACGGGGGAAGAGGGTGTTGTAGTAGGGTTTGATTACGAAGAAGGAGTACGCAAGTTCATCGTTCGGCAAAATGATGGTACGGAAATTCGGTAGAATCATCAGTTCCGTTGTAATTTCAAGCGTGGATCTTGATGTGGACGAGAGAAGCATTGGAGTAATGATGAAGAGTAATAAATTGGATTATTCCGAAAACACTCACCGCCCTTGAGGAGACTGCAAAGGCAGCGTTTGTATAGGGTCAGTTGATAAGTTTGATAGGTCGTACCTGACAGGGATGGCATAGATTCCATTAGAACAAGAATCAAGACTTGTGTACACAAAAAAGTACACGAATATTTGGATGTGTGAGAAAAAAAACCTACCTTTGCACACACTAACAAAACAAAATGAGTTATGACAGCATTGACAATGAGAGATTTCAGAAGTAATCTGGCCAATTCGTTTGACAGAGTTGATGGTGGAGAGCGCGTTTATATTCGCAGGAACAGAAAACTCTACACGCTTGTCTCTGTTGAGGATGATGACTTGGAAATCACCCCTGCATTGGCCGAAAAAATAGAGCAGGCCAGGCAGGAGCATCGGGAAGGAAAGACTTTGAGATTTGAAAGTGCAGCTGCAGCTCAGAAGTGGATGGATGAATTATGAGCTATATCATAGAGTATTCTTCCAGCGCACAGAAGGTTATCAAGAAGTGGAAGAAATCTAATCCAAGGGCATTCAGGAAGCTCCATGATCTGCTTCCAGAACTGGAACAGCATCCCCGGACAGGTGTCGGGCACCCAGAGCCTTTGAAGGGTGGGGGTGATGTCACATGGTCGCGTCACATAACGGCTCATGACCGAATCATCTATGACATCTACGATGACATCGTCGTTGTACTCATCGCCGAGGTCGAGGGTCACTATGACGACAAGTGATTTTTGATGTGAAAATCGGTTCCAAGTAGAACGGAACCATTCGCAAGGTTGTTTTTCTTGCGGGCCTGAAAAAGTTGCCTTACCTTTGCAGCGTCAATCTCCGATACCGCCTCGGGATTGACGCTGTAAAGCTTTCAATGCCTCCACTAAGGGCGACCAGCAGTGGGTGACGTCGCAAATTCGCAAGGAGCAATATGGCAATACAAACAATAATGACTACCAATGGAAGAAACCTGCGTGGAAAAAGTATTAGAACATGCTATTATGTGAAATGAAATTTGTATCTTTGCAACAAACAATAAAAAACAGAAGACATGTGGAATATCGTAATAATCATCTTTGGACTTTTGCTGTACTTCTTTTATCAGTACCTCAAGGAAGGAAGCGATAATAGTAATAAGGCTGATGATGAGATGGAAGATGGAAGTCTGCAGCAAGAACAGTTGTGCGAAGTATCTCAAACAAATAAGACAGAGCAGGAGGAAATGAAACAACAGTCAAAGCCAAAGACAAAGGAGCTGGCTCTCAGTATATTGAGAAAGTTTGGCTGCCAGCCGGAAGAAACAGAGAATGAGCGTGTTCAGTTTGAATATCAGGGTATCACTTTCCTAATGGAGGTGATAGACGAGTGTCTGTTCGTGAATCTGATCTGGCCTTGGTGCTATAGCTTCTCCAAGTTTGACATTGACGAGTTTTCAAGGGTCCGTCAGGTGATTAACGATATCAATATGCGTGGCAACGTCTCAGTGTTTTATAGCATCTCAGATTCTGACGAAGTGGCTGTTCATATCAAAAAACACTTTCTGCTGGTACCGCAGATACCAGACTTAGAGGAGTTTCTGAGAGTTGTATTTGACAGCTTCTTCAGGACTGCAAGGGCGCTGAACTTAGAAATAGAGAAGGTTAGAATGCGGGAATATGAGAAATAGCATGGCTTGTTTGTCGAAGATAGTGAGGAGACTATTGAACTGGTATGTCATCTGGTTTGTCCTATGTGCGCTGATCTTTAGTTTGCTTTTAGGTCTTCCTGTTGAGAACTATGCTACGATGAAGGAAGGTTTTTATCCCGTTGTGTTTCTCAAGGCGTTTTTAATGGTGGTTGTATTGTTGGTGTTCATTTCAAATATCAGGAATACTTTGTAAAGAAAAGTATGAAAGAACAATGTATTATAATTGAATTCAAATGGGAAAAGTAAAGATGTTGGGAGCGCTGGTTGGTGATATCATCGGATCAGTGTATGAGTTTTACAATACGAAGTCGATGGACTTTGAGCTGTTCTCTCCTAACACGGAGTTTACGGATGACTCTGTGATGACGCTGGCAGTGGCGAAGTGGCTTATGAAAGATGAGACCCATAGCACGGATTACCTTATTAGGTGTATGCAAGAGTTGGGCAATTGTCACCCAAATGCAGGATATGGAGGCCGCTTCTGCTGTTGGCTTGAAGAAGAGAATCCCCAGCCTTATTACAGTTGGGGAAATGGCTCTGGTATGCGGGTAAGCCCCGTGGGCCTCTATGCAAAGACGCTGGATGAAACGTTGAGATTGGCGGCTGTTACGGCATCTGTGAGCCACAATCATCCGGAAGGAGTGAAGGGCGCTCAGGCGATAGCGGCGAGCGTTTTCCTTGCCAAAGAGGGAAAGTCGAAGCAGGACATCAAACGGTATGTGGAAGAGACCTTTGGCTATAATCTGCATCGCACGATTGCAGAGATTCGCCCAAGATATGGATTTGACGTCTCTTGTCAGGGTAGCGTACCTGAAGCCATCATCGCGTTTTTGGAAGGCAATACCTTTGAGGAGGTGATACGTCTTGCTATTTCGATTGGTGGCGACTCTGACACCATCGGCTGTATGGCGGGGGCGATAGCGGCCTGTATTTACCCTATTCCAGAAGAAATAGCCAGGCGATGCGACAGTGTGCTTACCTACGACTTAAGGAAAATAAAAGACGACTTCGTTGACTGGATAGAGTGCATGGCTGGGCGCAAGTGACAAATTAGGAGGAAAAAATTTGGCGATGTGGCCTGAAAGATGTATATTTGCAACAAAATTACGAGAAAGATGAAACAGAACAAGATTTTTGAACGCTTCGTCACTCGTTTGTTGACGTGGTTGGGTTTTGGCACATCTGCCTTTGCCTTCGTGGCTTGCTATGCTCCGCCAACGGAAAGATTCCATGCTGAGATTGACCCACAGGAGATTACGCTGCCCAGCGAGGATGGCGGTGAGGTAGTGGTGTCGGTACGCTCGAATGGAGATTGGATGGTGGACTATGACACGACATTCCTCTCCGTTACGCCGCATACGGGCTGGGGAGACACGACGCTTACCATTCGTGCTACCGAGAACCTGGCAGACACGGCGCGCCATGCTGTCATTTTGCTCGGCGATGGTGACATGAACTATGAGATTCATGTCACTCAGCTGGGAAAGAGTCTGGAATGACAGTAACTCCGTTGACATTTCGTCGCAAGTTGGCTCTTGAGCTGTGGCGCCATCAGGAGAGGCAACTTGCTGAGGAGCATCCGTTACGGCAGCTGTTCTGGGAGTGCACGCTGCGCTGCAACCTGCGTTGTCGCCATTGCGGCAGCGACTGTAAGGCTGTGGCGAGCCAGCAGGACATGCCAAAGGAGGATTTCCTGAAGGTGCTTGACAGCATTGCAGGAAAATGCGACCCACACCAAGTGTTTGTCATCGTTTCGGGAGGAGAACCGCTGATGCGCAATGACTTGGAGGATGTCTGCGCTGCCATTTACGGGCGTGGCTTCCCGTGGGGGATGGTCACCAACGCTTTTGCACTGACACCGCAGCGACTCATAGCTCTGCTGAAGGCCGGTATGCACTCGATGACTGTCAGCTTGGACGGATTGGAAGAAGACCACAACTGGATGCGAGGCAACGGCCAGAGCTTTCACAAGGTGGAGCAGGCCCTCTATATGCTACGGCAGGTGCCTGAGCTGACATTCGACGTAGTGACCTGTGTCACTCAGCGTAACTTTTTACGGCTTGTCGACATCAAGGAATATCTCATCAGTCAGGGAGTGAAGCGTTGGCGAATCTTTACCGTCTTTCCTACAGGTCGTGCCGCTGCCGATCCGGCGATGCGGCTCACCGACGAAGAGTTCCGTGGCGTGTTCGAATTCATCTGTGCTACGAGGAAAGAGGGGCGCATACGCTGTGACTATGGTTGCGAAGGCTTTTTGGGCAACTATGAAGGCGAGGTGCGCGACCATCTGTACACTTGT
Source organism: Prevotella sp. (assembly GCA_024681875.1). Next base: position 34,610 of record JAILAA010000033.1, on the reverse strand, counting down.
CAGGCGGGCATCACCATTGGCTCGGTGCTCGTCGACGGCTCCATCTCGGCCTGTACCAGTATTCGCAGCAACTACAAGCAGGGAAACATCTATCAGGGCGATGACTTCATGGATGTCTGGGAGAAAGGCTTCCTGCCATATCGTAACCGTCAGTGGATGAAAAAAGATGACTGCGCCCAGTGTAGCTATTTCCGCTACTGCCAGGGCGCAGGAATGCATTTGCGCGACGATGACGGGCGCCTCATGCTATGCCACTTGAAGCGGCTGAATACTAACTCTTGAGAATGTTCACATCCATGCGGTTGAAGGGGAACATGAAGCCACGCTCCTTCAGCTCTTGGTAGACGGTCTCGTTCATGTAGAAGAACACTGACCAATAGTCGGCACTCTTGCACCATGAACGCGTGTTTATCACCACACCGCTGTCGCCCAGCTTCGTCAGGCCAATCCACGGAGCGGCCACTGCAGGGCCGTCGCTGACAGGACCTTTCAGAATCTTGTCGTTGCGCTGCTGAATCTCGCCAATGGCCTGCTTCACCAGTTCCAGGTCGGTGCCGTAGGCAAACTGGTACTCGGTGTCCACACGGCGATAGGGCTCGGTGCTGTAGTTCTTCAATGAGCCTGTCGACAGTCCGCCGTTGGGAATAATGATAGTCTGCGCATCGTTGGTGCGTATGATGGTGTTGAAGATTTGTATCTCTTTCACTGTTCCCGCATAGCCCTGTGCCTCAATGAAGTCGCCAACCTTGAAGGGTTTGAACAGCAGAATCATCACGCCACCTGCAAAGTTCTGCAGCGTGCCGCTCAGTGCCATGCCGATGGCCATGCCTGCTGAGGCAAAGAGGGCGATGAAAGAGCTGGTCTCGATGCCTAAGATGGAGATGATGATGATGATGAGCGTGAGCCACAGCACCACGTTGACGATGCTGGTGAGGAAGGAATAGAGCGACGGGTCGGTCTTGCTGCGCTCCAGCATCTTTGTAAACAGCTTCTTGGCCCATTTGATGATCCACCGGCCTATGAAGTAAACAATGACGGCCACCAGCAGGTTCTTGCAGAATCCTATAGCCCATTGGCCCAGCAGGCTATACGTTTCGGGTGAGAAAACTTTATCCATCATAACTATTTACTTTTTTACTTTTTCAATTTTTTACTTTTTCAATTTTTCCTCAATCTCCCTGCTGCTGATGCCTAATGCAGCCATCAGTGAGTATCCAAGCAATTCATGGCGGTAGGCACCTCCCTGCACGGGCTGCATGGTGAGCAGTGTGGTGCGGCGCTCGTCGCTGTCGTGTCGCTGCAGTATGGGACGCAGGGCGCTGACCATAGCGTCGTCGACTACCACCATCAGCCGTTTTACGGCCTTCTGCTCGCAAAGCAGCTGCAGCAGATCTTGCAGAAGCTGTTCCTTCGGAGCCATGTCCTCGGTCTGTACGGCGGTGAACGCCAGTTCGCCCACACGGCTCTGTACGGCTTTGCCGTCCAGCTCGTCAGCATAGCGGCCAGGCGTAAAGTTCTTCAAGGAAGAGTTCTGACGGTCGTGAACCAAGATGAGACGGAGGGACTCTGTGACAATCTTTTCCCCTTCATGAGGACAAAGGGGGGCTCCCCCGTCCATTGCCACGCACTCTGCCCATAGCGTCATGTCGGCCTGCGGCACACGCCGGCCCAGCATACGCTCGAAGTTCACTGTCAGGTTAAAAGCCACGCTGTCCACATAGTCAGCATCTGCCAATATCACATTCTCTGACCATTCCGTGTTGTTCTTCATCATTATAGGGGGGGAACTGATGTGCCGCGAGCGGGACTCGAACCCGCACAACCATTCCTGGTCAAGGGATTTTAAGTCCCTCGTGTCTACCATTCCACCATCGCGGCAGCCATTGCGTTTTTTCAACGCGGCTGCAAAGTTACGAATTAGTTAGGAGTTAGGAGTTAGGAGTTGGGAGTTTTTTCTTTTCGGTTAATTATTTTTAACTCATGCGAAGTCCCTCAAAAAACATGTAGGTTAGGGATTGCTAATCCTGAGCAGACCGTTGTCGGGTGTATATCTGATATTGCGGTACTGAGTCAGCACGTGACCCTTGCCGCCTTCTTTCACATAGCCGTATTCTCCGTCGATGTTGTAGATGCGTTGACATTTGGGGCATTTCAGGTCGGTGGCGCTCTGCTGGCTCCAAGTCAGGTCTGGCGTGTTGTCGCAGTTGGGACAGGTCAGGTCGTAGCATCGCAGTTGTCCGTCGAGCGAGCGGCCGATGATGAGGCCCTGGTGGTAGCCCATAACGGCGTAGCTGTTTGGCCTGTCGCTGATGGCCGTGTTCATTGTCAGGTCGAGGTCAGTGGCGGCAAAAGTGCCGCGGTTGGGGGTCAGCAACAAGTGTGGCACGCCGTTTCTATAGGTGGCCTTCACTATGCAGAAGTCGCCGCCGCCTCCAGCAACAGCCCTTGTCAGGGCGCTGCTGGGGTAGAGTGATGTATTGAACGTAAAACTGCAATAGGCCGACGAATACAAGTTGTCGGTCTCACTGCAGGCAGTAAGTCCAATAGAGATGAGAATAAGGAAAAGAAGGCGGAGTCTCATTCCTCCATGTCATTTTATGGCGAGGAGTGATTGCTCTGCCTCTGTCACGCGCTCGAAGCCAAATTGTTGCATGTGGCTGGCCATCAGCGCCTCAATGCGGTCGTTGCAGAGGTTGCCAATGCTGCCCTCATGGGTATGGTGGATGTCTTTGTTGGGCGTAAACTTGCCTGCCTCGATGTCGAGGCCCACTTTCTTGTAGGCGTCGCGGAAGGGCATTCCTTCAGATGCGAGGCGGTTGACCTCCTCGACGGAGAACATCGGGTCGTAGCGCGGGTCATCGAGGATATGTTCGTTCACCTCAATCTTGTTGATGATATAGGCTGTCATGCGCAAGCAGTCGAGGAGCTCGTCGAAGGCAGGCAGGAAGACTTCCTTGATAATCTGCAGGTCGCGGAAATAGCCCACGGGCAGGTTGTTCTTGATGAGCGTGATCTGCTGTGGCAGGGCCTGCAGCTTGTTACTCTTGGCACGGATGAGTTCGAAGACGTCGGGATTCTTCTTGTGCGGCATAATGCTGCTGCCTGTGGTGCACTCCTTCGGCAACTTGACAAAGCCGAAGTTCTGCGAGTTGAACAGGCAGGCGTCGAAGGCCAGCTTGGCCAGCGTGCCTGCAATAGAAGCGATGGCAAAGGCGACGCCCAGCTCCATCTTGCCACGGCCCATCTGGGCGTAGACCACATTGTAGTCCATCGTGTCGAAGCCCAACAGGTCGGTGGTCATCTGACGATTGAGCGGGAAGGAAGAGCCGTAGCCGGCAGCCGAGCCCAGCGGGTTGCGGTTGGCGGTGCGGTAGGCAGCCAGGAGGAAGAGCATGTCGTCGGTAAGTGACTCGGCGTATGCTCCAAACCACAGGCCGAAGCTCGAGGGCATGGCCACCTGCAGGTGGGTATAGCCCGGCATGAGCACGTCCTTATACTGGTTGCTCTTCTGGATGAGCTCGTCAAACAGCTCCTTGGTGCTCTCGGCCACCTCTTTCAACTTTGCACGGGTGAAGAGCTTCAGGTCTACCAGCACCTGGTCGTTGCGCGAGCGCCCCGAGTGAATCTTCTTGCCTATGTCGCCCAGCTTGCGCGTCAACATCAGCTCCACCTGCGAGTGCACGTCCTCGATGCCTTCCTCAATGACGAACTCACCCTTCACAGCCTGCTCATAGATGGCACGCAGCTCCTTCAAGAGCACGGGCAGCTCGTCCTTACCAATCAGTCCGATGCTTTCCAACATGGTGATGTGCGCCATAGAGCCCAGCACGTCGTAGGGCGCCAGATAGAGGTCCATCTCGCGGTCGCGGCCTACGGTGAAGCGCTCAATCTCAGCGTTTATCTCAAAATCTTTTTCCCAAAGCTTCATGTTTGCCATTTTTCGTGGTCTCGTTTAGAGTTTCTCGTTATAACGTTATCACGTTATTCATAAGGAATCTGCGCCAGGGCTTCGGCTACTTTCTCTACGCCGTCCTGCAGGGGACCGGCCACCATGCCTTTCAGCATGAATGGGATGTCGGCCTTCACCGTTACCTTCATCTTCGAGGTCTGCTCGTCGATGGGCAGCACCTGTATCCAAAGGTTGAAGGGCATGGGGCTGTTTTCTGACTCGAACTTTACGCACTTCGGCTCTTCACGCTCTATGATGCGCATGGTGATCTGTCCTACGGGCGGCACGCTGATGCTGACCGTGTCGGTGTCGAAGCTGAAGTCCTGAATCTTGTCGGAGGGCACGCGGTCGCGTACGCGCTCCAGATTGCTCAGGTCACTGATGTTTCTATAGACGCTCTCCTGCGGATAGGGAATCGTCTTGATACTGCTTTCAAATTTACTCATGTTTACCTCCTTCCCATTCTGCAGGATTCTTTCTCCATTCGGCCAGGATGGGCTGCTCCTCATCCTTGATATAGCCAGTCTTGGCTGCCTCGCTGACAATATGTTCGTAGTCGCTGAGGGTGTAGAGCGTTACGCCGGCATTACGGAATGCCTCTTCGGCCACGGGGAAACCATAGGTGAAGGACGCCACCATACCGATGACCTCTACGCCGTACTGGCGCAGGGCCTCAACGGCTTTCAGGCTGGAGCCGCCTGTGCTGATTAGGTCTTCTACAACCACTACCTTGGCACCCTTAGGAAGTTCGCCCTCTACCTGATTACCCATGCCGTGGTCCTTCGGCTTCGGTCGCACATAGGCGTAAGGCAGGCCCAGCTCTTCGGCCACCAAAGCTCCTTGTGCAATGGCTCCCGTAGCGACGCCTGCCACGGCCTCGGCCTCGGGGAAATGCTCCTGGATGAGGTGACAGAGCTCCAGCTTGACGAAGGAACGCAGGCGGGGAAAACTGAGTGTCTTGCGGTTGTCGGTGTAGATGGGAGATTTCCATCCGCTGGCCCAGGTGAACGGCTCAGTAGGTTGCAGCTTGACGGCTTTCACCTCAAGCAGCTTTTGTGCAAATAATTTCTTTGTTGTTTCCATATATGAAAAAATGACGCTGCAAAGGTACAAAAGAGTTGGGAGTTAGGAGTTGTGAGTTAGGAGTTTTTGCCCCAGCGTTATTTTTTTTTAACTCCTAACTCTTGGTCAATCCTAACGAAAGGATGCTGATGCGCACGTTATTGGCCTTAGCTATCTCGCGGGCACATGCGTTGACGGTGGCGCCTGTGGTGACGATGTCGTCGATAAGCAGCAGATGCAGTCCGCTGATTTTCTCTGGACGGACAAGGCGGAAAGCATCGTCGACGTTGCGCAGGCGCTCCCAGGCGTGCTGCTTTGTCTGACTTTTCTTGAAGCGGACGCGTTTCACCACATTGTTATATATAGGAATGCGGGTGGCCTCGCTGATGCCACGGGCAATCTCGTGGCTTTGGTTATAGCCTCTGTGCCAGCGACGGCGCCATGTGATGGGCATGGGCACGAGGGCATCGATGCCATCGAAGAAACCTTCTGCGGCAAACTGGCGTGCTGTGATGATGCCCATGTTCTGGGCCACCTCGGGCCTGTTGTGATATTTGAAGTCGTAGATGATTCGGCTAACGGGCGCTTGGGCCTCGTAGAAGAACAGAGCTGCAGCACGCTCCACGGGAAACTGACCCCAGAAGAGGCGTGCCATGGGATTGTCGAATGGTTGTTGCTCATAGTGCGTCAGCGGCAGATGCAAGTGGCAGGCGCCGCAAATCACCCGCTCGTTGGCTGAGAGGCGCTCGCCGCAGATGACGCATGGGCGTGGCGAGATGACATCAAGTAGCTTAGTCCAGAAACTCGTCCTCATCGTCAACGTCGATGCACTGCTTGATGATGTCCATGGTAAAGCCGCGACTGAGGGCATACTTGATAAGCTTCATGGTCATCTCGTATTCGCTCTGTGCCTTTGTGCTCTTTCGCTTCTGCTTCAGCAGAGGACGCAGGACGGAAAGGTACTCTTCGTCGCTGACGGCATCGAGTGCTTCTGTGGCGATGTCCTTGTCAATGCGTTTTGCCCATAGCGCCTGCTCCACCTTGCGCCGTCCCCACTTGTTGTAGCGCACCTTGTCGGTCACAAAGGCATGAGCGAAACGGCTGTCGTCAACATATCTCTCGCTAACCAGGCGTTGCATGACCTCGGCCTGGGCCTCGGTGTCGACACCCCATTGCCGCATCTTCTCTAGCATGTCCTGCTGGCAGTGCTCGCTGCGGGCGCACAGGGCAGACAGCTTGGTAAACGCTTGCTGAGCGGTCATTGGCTTCTTTGTCTCCATGCCTGATTACGAATTACTTGGAGTGTTCAGCCTGTGAATACCATTTCTTCAGCCGCTTGTATTCCTTCTTCGTCAAGCGGAGGAAAGAGCCGTGCTGCGGACCGGTGACGCCCTCGATGTCGACAGGGTCATGGAAGTTGCGCAGGTGCTCGTCGGCCTTGCAGATGCGATAGTGCTTCGGGCGGTCGCTATACTGGATGTAGGCCACACGCCACGTCTTGTCGCCGATGAGCTGGAAGGCACTGCTGCCCTCGCATTTCTTGTTGCCTTCAAAGCTGACGTAGTCGTCCTCCACGGGCTCGCCCCAGCCATAGCTGAGGTGCTCGCTGGTAGCAGTGTAGATGCCGGGATGTCCGCCCTCCTTCTTGATGAGCATGTGGTAGAGACCGTCGTCGAGCAGGTTGATGTCTGCATCGATGGTGGCATAGCCCCAATCGAAGAGCAATGTGGGCTGTGTCAGCTTCGTAAACGACTTGTCGGCATAGCTGTAGTACATGCGATCGTACGGCTCTTCGGCACTGTTCCACATAGAGTAGTAGATGAAGTAGCCGCCCTTGTCGCCGTCAGGCCACACGTAGCTGGGATCCCAGAATATCTGCGGTGCCCATACGCGGTTGATAGTGCTCCAGTCGTTGTAGACAGAAGACTCTCCCCCAGCCCCTCCCTTGTAGGGAGGGGTGCAATTTGCTTGCACGCCTGAATTATCCTCAGCACTCTCTGCCTCAGAGGTATCTCCTCCCCTCCCTACAGGGAGGGGTTGGTGGTGGGTCTGCTGGGGGAGAGTCTGCTGGGGCTGGCTGGGGTAGAATATTTCCAGCCCCTTTCTATAGTCGAAAGTGACGCTTGTCCAGTGGATGAGGTCGTCGCTCTTCATCAGGTCGATGCCGTAGTTGTCCCATTTGTGGCTCTTCGCTACGCACATGTCGGTAGTGACCATCACGAAGCCCTTGCCGTCCCACGAGCGACAGACGTAGGCATCGCGCTGACCGCCTTCTATGCGGGCGTGCTCCTTCGGGTTGATGACGGCATCGCCACCCAGCAAGTCCTCGTAATGATAGCCGTCGCGGCTCAATGCGTAGGCAGTATATTCGCCGCGGTCGCTCATGTGGCAGTACAGGTAGCCGTAGGTGCCCTTCACGGGATTCTGCGCAGACAACGCTAACGATGACGTGAAGGCCACGGCCAGCAGACAAAGGTTGAAACGGTTTAGCATAATGATATTTTTAATTTTGGGTACAAATTTACTTGTTTCCACACATTTTCCCAAATAATTTTGTAAGAATCTTCAGATTTAATTATCTTTGTAGGCAAATTACTACGACCGATGCTTATGACACGAAAGAGTATTATTTCCGCCCTATGCCATACTGGTGCATTGGCGTTGACCACACTGGCCATCATGGCACTTTTGGCATGCCCTGGCAAGCACAAGAATTATGACGATGATGACGAAGAGGAAGAGACGGAAGAGGTGGAAGGCCACTCTGCCCTGAGCAAGATCGACGACGACGTGCTCAACTCCTTCAACCCCAAGACGCCCTATGAACAGCATGGCCACAGCCGTCCTTTCAAAATCCATCCGAGGAAGGGCATCACCATCAGTGCTGAGGCCGGAGCCTTCGACGAGGATGTGCGTATGATCGTCAACGATGTGCCCATGAGCCAGTTGAACCAGACAGACAAGGAACTGCAACGCGACAGCATCGGTCTGCTGCTGGCCGCCTGGGACATCAGCGCCGGTCTGCCCCACGACAGTATCATCCCAGGCAAGTACACCGTCAGCTTCGACCTCGACGAACTGGACATCCCAGAGGAAGCGGCACCCTACCTTCGCGTCTGCCGCCACCGTGCCGACGGCTCGCGACAGATTATGAATACTCGTATAGAGAATGGCAGCATTGTGTGTGACGCCAACCAGAACAGCGTCTTCGAGGTAATTGTCGTGTTGGCTGCCGTCTATTATTATGGCTCGCATTTCGCCAAGCTCAACACGGCCTTCCGACAATTCTACGACGCCGGCATCTGGCCGTGGAACTACTGGAAGGGACAGGACGGCGTGTTCTTCCACGAAGAGGACGAGTTCGGCAGCTTCGACGTGTGCTTCCGCTACAGTATGACCGAGTACGGCGACCGCACCCGCGAATACCTGAAGAAGCGGCAGGAGCTGGAGGAGCGTGTGAAAATAGCAGAGGGTGAGGCATACAACGTCCTGTATGAGCGATGGCCCGACCACAGGGCTGGCCTCTTCGAGACACCGCAGGAGCTGAGGCAGCACAACACCTACTACGTCAAGGCCCTCACCATTGCTATGGCCGAGGATGATCGGCTGATGGAGCTGGCCAAAGACCCGATGCTGAAACCGCAGAGCGTGCAGGACATCATCACGGGCATCAAGATGGCCCTGCGCTACATTCGCACCGAGCTGAAGATGAAACCCCTGTCGGAGCAGTTCACTGTCTATCTCAGCCCCAGCGTTGATGCCTTGGGCCAAGAGGCCTTCCGCGTGAAAGTGCCTATGGTGAACCCCTACGTCGTGTTCAACTATGAGAGCTACGTCAAACCAGGTCGGTCGTATGTCCGCTCGCACAAGAGCGATTGCATGATGGTGACGCTGGCACATGAGACAATGCACGTTTACCAGACTGACTACGTCAAGTGCTCGTTGCTGAAGGACAGCCGCTACTTCGAGGCCATGGGCTCGTGGGTGGAGCATCACTACGCCAACTGGCTGTGGAAACAGGGCTACATAGACTACGACCCCGAGGAAGACTCAATGATGAAGACGGGCTTCAGCGGCCGCGAGCACAAGGAGTTACTGGCGCATCCGCTGAACAGTTTCTATCCCGGCAGCTTCGGCATGGGCACCATCGACGCCAACACTGAAGGCGGCTACATGCTGGGCGACCTGCTACAGTGGATGCTGGACCATGTGGGTAAGCGTGACGCCAACCAGATGATGGAGGGCTACACCTTCGACAAGGGCTTTGCCAAGTCGGTGATGGACGTGTGGGGGCTGAGCGAGTCGCAGTTCGACGATTGCTTCAAGGGCTTCTGTGAGACCCACATGAAGGAGATAGCCGAACAGCAGGCCCAATTCGGGAAGAACTGGCGCAACACCACCGACCCCATTATCCATGACGTGACACATTCGCCAGGCAATCCCGTTGTACGCATCACTGACTTTGGAAACCAGAACCCGCTGACCGTTAAGACCGTCCATTTCGTGGGCGACTCGTCTGCGCTCATCAAGCCTTATACACTCTTTGCCGTACCATCAGAAGACTTTAGTAGCCTAGGATCGCTCTCAAAATTCTCATTCACCGAGGGCGACAGCCTGCATTACACAGCCGATCCCTACTACGTGGCACCCTGCAAGAACAACCAGCACGTGGTCGATGTATACGCGGCTTACCTCACCCTCTGCTTCCCCTATACTACTACTGGCTATATTGACATTGTCGCCCTCTACCAGCCCATCTTCGCACCAGAAGTGAAAGGACGCTCACGCGACGGCAGCGGCATCATCGTGCGGCCCAATGAGACACCCGATGAGAAGCTGTTGAGCAAAGGCTATGTCACTGGCATGCAGGTAGGCATTCTGAACAACAAGACACAGCAGATTAAGACATACCGCAATACGGTTGCAGACTGGAAGGAGCAGTTCGTGGCGCCATTCAACCAGATTGGCGTCACCGACCCTGATGACATCGACCTCACCCTGCAGACACGCTGGTACTACGAGACGCCCGACGGCCGACGCTACTACTCGCCCCCCGGTGAGAAGGTGCACTACGAGTTCTGGCGCAGCCATGAGGAACAGCACGAGGAGCGCAACGACACCACCACCATTATCACCGATGAAGAGCAGGAGGGCAGCGACGACATGGGCGACGTGCTCATCGACACCGAGGTGAGAATCCTGCGCGAACAGGCCTATCCGCCACAGGATCCTTTCTTTGGCTTCTTCTATGACAACGATGACACGAATATAATAAAAGGCCGACTGAAAGTGAAGAATGACCAGTTCCAACTTACTGTTCCCGCTCATGGCAGCAATAATAAAGTTTCCGGCTACACCATCAGTGGCAAGTGCCTGTGGAAGAAAAAAGTTCAAGGATCAGCGCTGACAACATACGATGTGGAGTACCTCACAGGTACTGTCAGCATGAGCAGCGAGGTAACGGCCGAAGAGGCCCTTGTTACCCGGAGCGACAACACCATAGAAAAGAAACGTACCGTCAGGATAAGACAGGGCGCAGCCGTTGACGGACAGAAGCGCCTGTTCAATCTGACCATCAGGTCAGACGGCCATCATTGGTCGGATATCGAGTTGCTCATCCCTTGTCACTTCAATATCACCATTCAAGACATGTACAGCGGCAGCACGGAGAATAATGAATACAATGCCGACTTCTATGTCAACGCCTTATTCCTGAACAAGTCGGCACTGCCCACATCATTCTGACAAGTGAAATGGCGCAACAAAACGGATACCTGCAAAAAAATAGCAAACAATGCGTATGACACACAAGACATTCATCCCCTTCCTGCGCCGCATCAGCGTATTGGCGCTGGCCGCACTGGCCATCATGGCTCTTTTGGCCTGCCCTGGCAAACATAAGAACTATGACGATGATGACGAAGAAGACGAGAAAGAGGTCACAGGAGCCTTGCAAATAGACGACGAGTTTCTGAACTCCTTCGACCCCAACGTGCCCTTCGAGCAGACGGGCCACAGCCAGCCCTTCACCATCCATCCGCGCGAGGACATGACCATCAGCGCTGAGGCAGGAGCCTTTGAGCGCGACGTGAACATCCGCGTGACCGACGTGCCCGCCGAGATGATGAACGCACTGGATCGCCAATTGGAGGGCAGCGGAACGACAATGGTTTTCGCCTACGACCTCGACGCAGGCCTGCCACCCGACTCCGTCATCCCCGGCAAGTACACCGTGAGCATCGACCTGGAGAAGCACGGCATCCCCGAGGAGCTCTACCCCTATTTTGTGATGTACCGTGTGGCGGGCGACGGCAACCTGCAGCCGCTGAACGTGAAGATAAAAGGTCGTACCGCCATCTATATGGCCAGCCAGAACAGCATCACGCTGGCTGCCGTGGCCTACGGCACCATCAGGATCACCGCCACAGTAGGAATCTTCATATATGGTGCCGCCCGCTATCCTGCCATCAAGCAAACGATACGGCGCAGGATTGAAGCCGGCGTATGGTCCAGCGATCCGTTGGATAACGACGATGCGGTGTGCTTGCATATTGACGACGATTTCGGTAACTTCTATGTGAGCTACCTCTACGGAATGACCGAGAACGGCGACAAGAAAGAGGAATATATAAAGAAGAAAAAGAAACTGAAAAAACTTATTGAGGAGTTACGTCAGGAGGCCAAAGAAAAATACGATAATGAGCATCCCCGTACTGCCGTAGACCGTGATGCAGAAGCTGCCGGTCGATTTTTCGGTAACAACGACTATGTGGTGGAGGAAAGACGCATAGGTCGGGAATGGGAATACTACCAGATGCTGACCAATGACCCGCGTATGCAAGAGCTGCGGGAAGACCCCGTGCTGCAGGTTCCACAGAGCGTGCTCGACATCATCACGGCCACGAAGTTGTCCAACCGCTACTGCCGCACCGTGCAGCACATGAAGCCATTCAGCTACGAGTATGTCACCTATCTCACACCCAAACAAGACGCCACACCTTATGGTGAAAGCCCAGGCACACTGGCCTGCCGCTGGCAATTGCCCTTCTTCGACCCCGTCATCATCGTCATTTATGAAGAAGTGGTGAAAAACGGCAAATACGAAAAAGACTCATATTGGAGCTGCCTCACCACGATAGCCCATGAGACGTTGCACCTCTACCAGATGGAGTATGTAAACTGCTCGCTGGTGAAGGACGACTGCTACCTTGAGGCCACAGGTGCTCTCATTGAGGAATTCTTCACTGACTGGCTTATCAAGACGGTGCCCGGAATGCCAGTGAATGACGCCAGAAGTGAGGCAACCGCAGAAAGAATGGGCTATTCAAACCGCTTCTTCAAGGAGATGTTGAGCACGCCTTTAGAAAAGAAGTGCCCCGACTACAAGGGCATAGAGTTGACTCAACACAGCCGTGGCTATATGATGGCTGACATGCTGGAATACCTCTGGGACAACAGGCCGAACCCACGCGATACCATCACCTTTGACAAAATGATGAATCACTACTCCATAAACAAGGGAATATTCAAGACGATGAAGGATGTTTTCGGCATTGAAAACGACCAGGATTTCACCAAGTATTACGAGGGCTTCTGCGAGAAGTTCATCGACGAGATAGAGAATCGCCAGAGCAAGTACCGCAAGATTTCCAATGGCGACGGACTGGTGATGCCCAATGTGGAGCACGACCCGCAGCACTGCATCATGCGTGTGGACAAACTGGGCGAGCGATGCGGCAACACCGCGCAGCCCTTCATGGTGAACACGTTCAGGATTGTTGCCAAGGACGGAGCCCAACGGCGCTACAACCTCTTTGCCGAGACGTCGGCCAACCTATTGCCCTCGCTGATGAAGTTTACGTTCTTCAGCAAGAACAAGTTTACCGACAACCAGAAATACTTTACCCCGGATTATTCACGCGATTTCCCCAAGGAAGCCACTGCCGCAGTGATTACACGCCCTGCCTGCAAGGACAAGACACTGAATAACTACTTTTACTACGATATTGTGGCCCTCTATGAACCCACGGCAACGCCTGAGGTCAAGGGCCCGTCACTTGATAAAAAAGGACTGTTGGTGAAGCCTCAATGCACGGCGTCACAGGAGCTAATGGAGAAAGACTACGTGACAGGCCTGCAGATAGTGATGGAGAACAACAAGACGGGCAATCTGGTGTCATACATAGATAAGGTAACAGACTGGAAGGACGAGTTCGTGGCCGCTTACGACAGGCTTGGCATCACTGACACCACAAACGTTGACGTCAGCCTGCGCTCCAGGTGGTACTATGAGACTGCGCAAGGACAACGCTATTATTCACCAGCTACTGACATCGTGAACTATAAACGGCAGAACGCCCGAGTAGAACAAACCGTCGAGCAGGACACCACTGTTGTGGAGGACGAACCTGGCATAGTAGGCGACGACGATCACGGACTGGCGGGGCTGGTGGTTGATGAAAAGTTCTACCTGATACTATGGGGGTTCGAAGGCCTTGAAGACCATATTTTCCCGTCGGACAACGAAAGCACTCATTCTGGCGCAAGGGAGGCCGTGGCACGTCTGAAGGTATATGCCGACGGCTCTTTCATGATCGATGCGCCCGCTATCAACTTCACCAAACGTAACTCCAGAAACAGCTCCGACTACATGAACTATACCTATTCCGACATTCACATAGAGGGGAAGGGACAGTTCGAAGGTACTGATGAGTCGCAATACTACAAGATTTCCAATCTCAACATACCCATGCAGACATTCCATCTGAACATGAACGGCAGCGTCACAGAGGATAACAAGACACGCCATCCCAAAATGGACATCTATTTCGACGTGAAGAGCGGGCGGGGCTCACAGCTCATCATTTCCAGGAAGAACGGGAAAACTGATATGTTCGGTATAGAGATTCCCGACGTGATGATGAAAATAAGAGGGTCTTCAGGAGATGAACATGAAGAAGGCGAGCGACAGCAATCGTTCATATTGGGTGGTCAGGTATCACAGCCCTGATAATTCATTGGTTGAGGACAAACCCATATCATTTCATCATACGTCTATCTAATGAGAAAACTAACTTCTAATGATGAAAACCAAACTTATTGACACCAGACGATGGCGCAGCCTCCTTTTCAAGAGTCAAATAGCAAACAAAGTGTATGACAAGTAAGAAGTTCATTATGGCCCTGTTGGCTCTGTTGCTCTCCATGCAGGCCACAGCACAGGAACTCTACGTGGGCTCCTACAACATCAGATATCAGAACGGAGATGACAACGCCAACGGCAATGGCTGGCAGCAGCGATCCCCCGTTATATGTGACCAACTGAACTTTGAGCATCCCGACATCTTCGGCGCACAAGAGGTGCTGGAGCCGCAGCTGAAGGATATGCTGCAACACCTCGATGGCTACGACTATGTCGGTGTGGGGCGCGACGACGGGAAGACGAAGGGCGAGTATGCCGCCATCTTTTATGACAAACAGAAGATTCGTCTGCTGGATAGCGGACATTTCTGGCTCTCGGAAACACCCGACAGGCCCGGCCTTGGCTGGGACGCCGCCTGCATCCGCATCTGCACCTGGGGAAAGTTTGAGGACACCACCACTGGCCTGCAGCTTTATTTCTTCAACCTACACATGGACCACGTGGGCGTGGTGGCACGCCGCGAGGCTGCCAAGTTAGTGGTGGAACGCATCAAGGAGATGGCGGGTGACACCGTGCCCGTAGTGCTGACAGGCGACTTCAACGTTGACCAGAACGACGAGATTTACAGCATCTTCACTCAGTCGGAGCTGTTGCGTGACAGTTACACCGCCACGCGACTACGCTTTGCAGAGAACGGCACGTTCAACGGCTGGCATCAGGAGCGAAAAACCGACAGCCGCATCGACCACGTCTTCGTTTCGAAGCAGTTCATCGTCGACCGCTATGGTGTGCTGACCAACACCTACTGGACTGACCGGCAACGACTTCCGTCAGATCATTATCCTGTGTTAGTAAGGCTAATGACCCAGCAGTCCCAGCAGCCCCAGCAGACCCACCCCCAGCCCCTCCCTGTGAGGGAGGGGAGCAATTATACTGTAAGCGAGAATACAGCGGGTAAGAGTATCTCCTCTCCTCCCTCACAGGGAGGGGCTGGGGGTGGCTCTGTTGGGGGTGGGTCTGCTGTCAACCCCTTCATCGGCACTGGCGGCCATGGCCATGTTTTCCTTGGGGCCAATGTGCCCTTCGGCTTCGTGCAGCTGGGCCCCACTCAGCATAATCAAGGTTGGGACTGGTGCTCGGGCTATCATTACAGCGACTCCATTCTCGTGGGCTTCGGACACCTGCACCTCAGCGGCACCGGCGTCGGTGATTTGGGCGATATTGCTTTCCTGCCTGTTCTTCATCCAGAACAGCAAGAAGTGAAATTCTCGCATCGCGCCGAATATGCCCGCCCAGGTTACTATTCGGTGATGCTCGACAACGGCATCCGCGTGGAGCTGACGGCGACGGAGCGCACTGGTCTGCACCGCTATACCTTGCCCGTCGATGCATCGGAGGGCTATCTGCGGCTCGACCTTAATCAGGGCATCGGCTGGGATAAGGTCACCGACTGCAATGCGCAGCAGGAGAGCCCGACCGTCATCAGTGGCTACCGTTTCTCCAAGGGCTGGGCCAACGACCAGAAGGTGTTCTTTGTGGCAGAGTTTTCACGACCTGTCACCATCAATAATGATCAATGGACTCTTCGTTTCTCTGGTGGCGACCAACCGCTATTAGTGCGTGTGGGCCTATCAGCAGTGAGCATCGAAGGCGCGAAGGCCAACCTGCGGGCTGAACAGCCTGGCTGGGACTTCCAGCACACCGTAGCTGAAGCTGGTCGCAAATGGGAGGAGCAGATGCAGAAGATTCAGGTGAAGGGCGGCACCGCCGATGAGCGCACCATCTTCTACACTGCTATGTATCACACGATGACAGCCCCGTCGGTCTTCAACGATGTCGACGGCAAGTACCGAGGCTCTGATGGCGAGGTACATCAGAAAGCCTCCCCTATGGGGGGAGGTTTGGAGGGGGCTAATTACACCACCTTCTCCCTTTGGGACACCTATCGTGCTGCCCATCCGCTGATGACACTCATCCATCCCGAGATGCAAGAGGACATTGCAACTACGATGATTAACATCTGGCGAGAACAAGGCAAGTTGCCCGTGTGGCACTTGATGGGCTGTGAGACCAACTGCATGGTGGGCAACCCCGCCATCCCCGTACTGGCCGATCTGGTGCTGAAGGGTCTGACAAAGCAGCAGGCCGAAGCCTTCGAGGCGATGAAGGCCTCGGCCATGTTGGACGAGCGAGGGATGAAACTGCTGAAGGAATACGGCTACATTCCCTGCGACCTCTTTGACGACCAAGAGACCGTAGGCCGCGGCATGGAGTATGCCTTAGCCGACTGGTGCGTAGCCCGCGTAGCCGAAAAGCTCAATCAGAAGGCTGATCAGAAATACTTCGACCAGCGGGCACGAAGCTATCGCAAATACTTCGACCCCACCACTGGTTTTATGCGTGGCCTCGACAGCAAAGGGAAGTTTTCCTTCTCAGATGCTGCAAATCCCTTCAATCCTTTCCATTCTGCACCCAAGAACCGCGACTATACTGAGGGCAATGCTTGGCAGTATACTTGGCTCGTGCCGCACGATGTGCATGGACTGGTGTCGCTCTTCGGCTCAGAGCAGCGCTTCGTCTCAAAACTCGACTCGCTCTTCATCGTCGAGGGCGACCTGGGCGAAGAAGCACCACCCGACATTACGGGTCTCATCGGCCAGTATGCTCACGGCAACGAGCCCAGCCACCACGTGCTATATATATATAATTATGTGGGGCAGCCGTGGAAGGGAGCGAAGCTTATCCGACGCACCCTGCGCGAACTCTACCACAACGCTCCCGACGGCTTGAGCGGCAACGAGGACGTGGGCCAGATGTCGGCGTGGTACGTCCTCTCAGCTATGGGCCTTTATCAGGTAGAGCCTGCTGGAGGTAAGTATGTTTTCGGCTCACCTCTCTTTTCCGAGGTTACGATGAACGTGGGTGGCGGCAAGACCTTTACTATTCGTGCTCTTGGCGTTAGTGACGAGAATATCTATATCCAAAGCGTCCGTCTGAACGGCAAGCCCTACACCCGTTCCTACATTATGTACGAGAACATCATGTGCGGAGGCACTTTGGAATTCCAAATGGGACCTCAGCCTTCTGCCTTTGGCACTAAGAAGAAAGACAGGCCGTAGGCGACTTAAGCGTTTCTCAGGTCACTGGGCTTGCGTCCAGTCTTGATTTTGAATTTTGACGAGAAATAGTCGGGCGACTCGAAATTGAGACGGTAGGCTATTTCCTTGATGCTCATGTCGGTGGTGGTGAGCAGCTCCTTGGCGCGCTGCAAGCGCAGATCCTGCTGATAGGTAGCCGGCGAGAGACCGGTGTGTTCCTTGAAGAGCTTGCGGAAGTTGGAGTAGCTGACGCCTAAGTCCTCTGCTACCTGCTGGATGGTGAGCGACGACTCCAGTTCTTCGCGGATACGCAGTCGGGCACGATTGATCATGTCGACATGACTCTGGTTGCGGTTTTGCAGTTCGATGTTGCGCTCCAGCGAGTACATCAGGCCTATGAGGTGGTTGACGATGCCAGCCATAACCTGCTGCGAATAGGCTGCCTCCACCTGTGCGGCATCGTAGGCCGAGCGGTAGAGCTTGACAATGTCATCGGAGAATCCTACGTGGTAGATGGGCTTGGTGGGTGAAAGGAAACCGGCCCGCACACGGTCGTCCATATTGTGGCCGTGGAAACCTATCCAGTATTTTTTCCAGCCGCGCGGACCCGTAGGATGATAAGAGTGCCACTCCCCGGGAAATAGCAGGAAGAAGTCGCCCTCTTTCAGTTTAGCCTCAGACACGGTGCGGCTGTGGAAGACACCCTCGCCCTCGATGATGTATAGCAGCTGGTATTCGGGCAGCACGCGTCCTTTCTGCAGGTCGAAGTAGTAACCGTCGGCGTGCCCGCGTGTAGGGTAGGGGTCTTTGGGACCTATCTCCTCATAGCCGATGGTGGTGACTGTCAGTCCCCAGAGTTGGTCACGCTCGCTGGCTAGCATGTATTTACTGGTCTGCATTTGTCTCTTCTTTGTTGATGTTTATACGTTTGCAAAAATAGTATTTTCCAGTGAAATGGCCAAATTTTTCGGTATGAAAAAGACGTTTTTTTCTTGTCCTCTTGTGAAAGTTGAGAGTTGTTTATAAGCCGGATGAGTGTACAGGATTTGTCTAAATCGCGTCGTGGTCTATATAAACCATGACGCGATTTTTATAAATCACGAAGCGGTCTATATAAATCACGACGTGGTTTAGAAAAATGAGACGATGAAAACTATCAAAAAAACAGTGGTCAGAAAGACATCCGAAACATCAATTATTATTTTTTATTAAAACTCTACAAAAAAAACGGATTTTTTACACAATAAAGCACATAAGTCAGATTTAATTACTAATTTTGCACGATTTTTTTAGCGTATATACATTATTTATATTATAGAGAAGGCAAAATGGATAAATTGAGTTATGCCCTTGGCTTGGGCATCGGCCAGCAGTTGGCCCAGATGGGCGCCGGTTCTGACCTGAATATTGATGACTTTGCACAGTCCATTCGCGACGTGTTGCAGGGCAACGAACTGAAGGTGTCGCACCGCGAGGCCCAGCTTATTGTGGAAGGCTATTTCATGCAACAGCAACAGAAGATGACGGCTGAACGTGCTGAGAAAGGCAAGGTCGCCAAGGAAGAGGGCGAGAAATACCTGATAGAGAATGCCAAGAAAGACGGCGTCATCACCACGAAGAGCGGCTTGCAGTATCAGGTGCTGAAAGAGGGCAATGGCAAGCGTCCCACAGCAAAGGACCAGGTGAAGTGCCACTACGAGGGGTTCCTCATCGACGGTACCGTCTTCGACTCGTCAGTGCAGCGCGGCGAGCCCGCCGTTTTCGGTCTGCAGCAGGTCATCGCTGGTTGGACTGAAGGCTTGCAGCTGATGCAGGAGGGCGGCAAGTACCGTTTCTTCATTCCTTACCGTCTGGCCTATGGCGAAGGCGGCGCAGGACAGATGATTCCTCCCTTTGCTACGCTGATTTTCGATGTAGAACTAATTGAAGTTATCAAATAATAGAAATGAAAAAATTAGCATTTGTTGCCTCTATGGCAGCTGCCGTGGCCATGATGGTGGCTTGCGGCGACAACAAGTCGAAGGAGAAAGCCAACGACAATGGTAACGAAACCGAAATCACAACTAACGAGAATGACGCCAATGAGCAGGAGCCGGCCAGCGTCGACAACAAGACACTTGGTGAGCAGTTCCTTCAGGAGAATGCCGGGAAAGAGGGCGTTGTGACTACCGAGAGCGGTCTGCAGTACAAGGTGCTGACCGAGGGCAACGGCGCCAAGCCGCAGCTCACCGACCAGGTGCGTGTACACTACGAGGGCAGGCTCATCGACGGCACAGTCTTCGACAGCAGCTACCAGCGTGGCGAGCCCGCCGTCTTTGGCCTGCAGCAGGTCATCAGCGGATGGACAGAGGCTTTGCAGCTCATGCCTGTCGGCTCTGTATGGGAAATCTACTTGCCTCAGGAACTGGCCTATGGCGGCCGCGATCTGGGCTCCATTCCTCCATACTCCACCCTCATCTTCAAAGTGGAGCTCCTGGGTATAGAATAATACAAACAACCATTAAAAAATAAAGAACAATGAAAAAATTATCATTCATGGTCGTTACGGCCATCATGGCCATCGCGGCCGTCACGCTGACATCTTGCAACCAGACACGCCCCCCGAAGGCAGACGTTAAGACTGCTAACGACACGCTGAGCTATATCATCGGCGGCGGACTGGGTAATGAATTAGTAGAATCAGGTATGCTGGAGCAAATGAAGGTAGATTCGGCCTATATCGGCGAATTCCTGCGCGGTGTCAACGACGTTATCTCCGCTAAGGAAGACAAGGAGAAGGCTGCCTACTTTGCCGGCGTAGAAATCGGAAGCCAGCTTGGCAAGCAGATTCTGCCCAACATTGAGAGAAACTATTTCGGTGAAGACACGACCTCGTCGTTCTCACGTGATATCATCTATGCTGCTTTCTACAACGTCCTGACGAAGAATGACGGTGCTATCAGCAAGGACAGCATCACCGTGCTCTACCAGAAGTTCATGATTGACATGCAGACAAAGGCCAGAGAGCGTCAGCAGGCCGAGTACATGAAGATGATGGAAGAGATGAACGCTCAGAAGGCTGAAGAAGAAGGTGCCACAGAAGAAGGCACCACAGAGGAAAACGCCGAATAAGCAACCATGAAGAAAGTTCTGACCATTGCACTCGCCCTTATTGTGGCGAGTGCTTCTTTCACTACCGTTACGGCAGGGAAGAAGAAAAAGAAGGAGCAGAAGCAGCCTGCCATAGAGGCACCGGTACCCGTGACACTGGTCAGCAGCAGCGACACCTTGAGCTATGCAGCAGGCATGATGCTCACCAATGGGCTCATCCCCTATCTGCAGCAGCAGTTCAAGCTGGATACTGCCTATATGGCCGAATTTATCCGTGGTTTCAACGAGACAGTGCTGGGTGGCGATGCTCCCGCTGAAGTAGCGCTGCGTGCCGGACGCCAGATAGGCCAGCAGTTGAAGGGTGACATGATAATGCGCATGAAGCGTGACTTTACCGACACGCCCGACAGCATTATCGAGGCCACTCTCTTCCGCGGCTTCACCGATGCGCTCCTGTCCGACACCACCGTGATGAATGTTGCCGCCGCCGACAATACCTTCAAGGCCAAGCAGCAGCAAAACAACGCTGTCCGCATTGAGCGTCTGTCCAAGCCCGGCCGTGACTTCCTTGCCGAGAACAAGCAGAAGGACGGCGTCATTACCACGCCCAGCGGCTTGCAGTACAAAGTGTTGGTGAAGGGTGAAGGCGAAGTGCCGCATGCATCCGACAAGGTGAAGGTGAACTACGAGGGACGCCTTATCGACGGCACCGTCTTCGATGCTTCGTCGAAACACGGAAACGATCCTGCCACCTTCCAGGCTAACCAGGTTATCCGCGGCTGGACAGAGGCGCTGACCATGATGCCCGTCGGTTCGAAGTGGCAACTCTTCATCCCGCAGGAACTGGCCTATGGTGAGCGTCAGACGGGCAACATCCCCGCCTATTCCACGCTCATTTTCGACGTAGAGCTGGTTGGTATCGAGAAGTAAAAACTCCTCGCCGCGGCTTTCCTCTCTTCGAGGGAAAGGGCCGTAGCGGGTCAAAATTACAATTTGCGCATGTTTTGAGAAAAAACATGCGCAAATTGTTGTCTGTATCATTCTTTTTTTCTACTTTTGCTGTCAAATTGAAAACTTTTAGCAAAAGATGGAAAAAATAGACAATCTGGACAAGAAAATCCTGAACATTCTTTCTAAGAATGCACGCATCCCTTTCAAGGATGTGGCCACTGAGTGTGGCGTGTCGCGCGCTGCCATCCACCAGCGCGTACAACGCCTAATTGAAGGCAATGTCATCACTGGCAGTGGCTTCGATGTCAACCCCAAGTCGCTGGGCTACCGCACCTGCACATACGTTGGCATCACGCTGGAACGCGGCTCGATGTACAAAGAGGTAGTGAAGCGGCTGGAGCATATTCCAGAGGTGGTGGAGTGCCATTTCACCACTGGCCCCTACACCATGCTTGTCAAGCTCTACGCCCGCGACAATGAGCAACTCATGCATTTGCTCAACGGGCAGCTGCAGGAGATTCCCGGCGTCATGGCTACTGAGACACTTATCTCCCTGGAGCAAAGCATCAAGCGTGAGATTCCCGTACATTTTGAAGAGACGGAAGAGGCATGAACAAGTTTTCACTGAAACAGCAGCTTAACAGCTTCTATGGCGAATTCCCCGTCAGTGAGCGGCCTGTCATCGGCATCACTGCGAACTATGGCGAACAGAATGCCAAGTTGGCTGAGGGATATTACAAGCAGGTGATGAAAGCAGGAGGCACCCCCCTTATTATTCCCCCCTTTACCTCTCATCGCTCGCTGCTCACCACTTTGGAGCATATTGATGCCCTGTTGCTCAGTGGCGGTGCCGATATCAACCCGCTCTTCCTGGGTGAGGAACCACAGCCGCAGTTAGGCGGCATCAACGACGAGCGCGACTTGCCCGAGTTGCTGATTACCCGTCTGGCTTATAACCGCCAAATGCCCATCCTCGGCATCTGCCGCGGCATTCAGACCATGGCCGTGGCGTTGGGCGGCAAAGTGTCGCAGCACATCGCCACCGGCATCAAGCATTCGCAAGATGCCGACCGTCATGTTCCCACACATACCGTTAACGTCCAGCCGCATACATTATTGCATCAGCTGTGTACAGAGCAGTTCTTGGTGGGTGAAGCAGATGCATCTGATCCCCAGAAGACCTCGCAGAACACTCCTTCCTCTGCAGCTAACAAAATTGCGGTCAACTCCTTTCATCATCAGGCGGTGGCTCATCCCGGCCCTCATTTCCGTGTCAGTGCGACGGCGCCTGACGGTGTCATCGAGGCCATTGAGAGTACGGAGTTTAAGCCGTTCCTGGGCGTGCAGTGGCATCCGGAGTGTATGGGCAATGCAGGGCTGTCGCTGTTCCAATGGCTTGTCAGCGAGGCCTCTCTATATAGAAAAACCCAGCGTTTGCATGACCACATTCTGTCACTCGACACGCATTGCGACACACCGATGTTCTTCCCGAAGGGCATCAACTTCGGCGCCCGCGACGAGCGCATCCTTGTAGACCTGCCCAAGATGATTGAGGGGCGTCTTGATGCTACCATCATGGCGGCCTACATTCCCCAGAAGAAGGAGGGATCGGCTTTCGCCTATGCCGACAGCATCTTTGACAAGATTGAAACCATCGTCAACATCAACGCCAAACATCTGGCGCTGGCCCGTACGCCTGAAGAACTATGGCACAACAAGCAGGCGGGAAAGAAAAGCATCATGCTGGGCATTGAGAACGGCAAAGCCTTGGAGGGCCGTCTTACAAATATACAGTATTTTGCACGTCGCGGCGTGGTTTATATCACGCTGTGCCATAATGGTGACAACGACCTTTGCGACTCGGCTAAGGGTGAGCAGACTTATGGCGGCATCAGTCCCTTTGGCATCGAGGTTATCAACGAGATGAACGGCCTCGGCCTCATGGTGGACTTGAGTCATGCCCACGAGCGCAGCTTCTATGATGCGCTTGACATCAGCCACTCGCCCATTGTGTGCACCCACTCGTCCTGCCGTGCCCTTTGCGACCATCCGCGCAATCTCAGCGATGAACAGATGAAGGCATTGGCTGCCAAGGGCGGCGTCTGTCAGATTACACTTTACCCGGGATTCCTCCGCACCGACGGCAAAGCCACGATTCTCGATGCCATGGCACATTTGCATCACGCCATAGACGTGATGGGCATCGATCATGTGGGTTTGGGCACCGACTTCGACGGCGACGGCGGTGTGCCAGGTCTGGCCGATGCCAGCGAGCTGAGCCTATTTACACGCCAGCTTCTGCAGAAGCGCTACAGCGATGTCGATATTCAGAAGATATGGGGAGGCAACTTCCTGCAAGTTATGAAACAAGTTCAGTCACACAGATGAAAGCACCACTGAAATATCTTTTTGCTTTCCTGCCGCTGATGATTTCATGTGGTGGCACAAAGGTGAATACACAGTCTGCGGTCTCTGATATTCAGCAGCCAGCACCCGTAGGGCCTCAGTTTATGGAAGATTCGGCCTATGCCTTCTGTCAACAGCAGTGTGACTTTGGCCCGCGTACGATGAACAGCGAGGCACACGAGCTTTGCGGACAATGGATAGCACGCAAGTTTCAAGATTACGGCCTTCAGGTGACAGAGCAGCACACTACTCTGCGTGGCTTCGACGGCACTCAGCTTTTAGCCAACAATATCATTGCAAGCTATAAGCCTGAGCTTTCGGAACGTGTCCTCGTCTGTGCCCACTGGGACAGTCGTCCTTGGGCTGACAACGACCCCGACGAATCCAACCATGACAAGCCGGTTATGGCCGCCAACGACGGTGCCAGCGGCATTGCCGTCATGCTGGAACTGGCACGTTTGCTCAATACTCAACAGTCAACAGTCAACATGGGTGTGGATTTCATTTGCTTCGATGCCGAGGACTGGGGCGACCATGGCGACAATGACTCATGGGCTTTGGGCGCGCAGTATTGGGCACGCAACCTGCACAAGCCGGGCTATAAGGCCCGCTTCGGCATCCTGCTCGACATGGTGGGCGGCCAGCAAGCGCGCTTCTATCGCGAATATTACTCCACCAAGTATGCCCGTGCCGTGGTTGACCGTGTCTGGAAAGCTGCTGCTACTGCCGGATACAGCAGCTATTTCATGCAGCAGGACGGAGGAGGCACTACCGACGACCACCTGCCCGTCAACGAAGTGGCCAAGATTCCCTGCATTGACATCATTCCCTTTTACCCAGAGTGTGAAGCCAGCTCCTTTGGCCCTACATGGCACACGGTCAGCGACGACATGCAGCATATCGATAAGCAGACGCTGAAAGCCGTGGGCCAGACCCTCGTTCAGGTACTTTGGGAGCTGTAGCCCTAACAACCATCCCTCTTGGCCTTACTGCTTAAATACATCCTGCCAATTGCGCTGCTTCTGTTGAGTCTTTCTAGTTGCAGCAAAGACGACGAAGAGGAGGGTCCCGCCGTTATCTTGCCCTATGAGACGGCGTTTACCACGGGCCTGCCCGTTATGGTCATCAACACGCCTGACAGCTGCGCCATTGAAAGCAAGGAGGTATGGGTGAAGAACGCTACGGTGGCACTCTATGCTCCAGACGGCGCCCTGCTTTTCCATGCTTCCACCTCCATCCGTGGCCGTGGAAATGTGACGTGGCGCCGCTATCCGAAGAAATCCTATAGCCTGAAGCTTGACAGAAAAGCCTCCTTGGCCGATATGAAGCCAGCCAAACGCTGGGTGCTGTTGGCCAACTGGGCTGACCGCACGCTGCTGCGCAACGACGTGTCGTTTGAGGTGGCACGGAAGACTTCTATGGAATGGACACCACGGGGCACCCACGTAGAGCTGATTCTTAACGGTGTGTTTATTGGCAATTACTACCTTTGCGAGAAAATACAAGTCCACAGCAACAGGCTCAACATCACCGAGATGGTTGGCAGCGATGAGGATGCAGTTGGCATCACGGGAGGCTATTTGATGGAGATAGACTCCTACTATGACGAAGAGAACAAGTTCCGCTCCAAAGTGTTCGACCTGCCCTGGCAATTCCGAAGCCCCGATGAGGAGACGCTGACGCCCAAGATGTTTGACTACATGCAGCAATATGTCAACGACACCGAGCGGCTGCTGGCCGACGACCATGCACTGGCAGTCGGCAGCTATCGCGATAAGCTCGACATCCAGTCGTTTGTCGACTGGTGGATCATCAACGAACTGTGCCACAACAAGGAGGTTGGTAAGCCCAAGAGCGTCTATATGTACAAGGAGCGCCAGCAGCCTCTGAAGGCTGGCCCCGTATGGGATTTCGACTACTCCACCTTTACCCTGCGTGACAACATCTTTGTTGCCGAACATTTCCCGTATCTGAAGCGCCTGTTCCTGAGTCCCGACTTCCGCCGCATGGCCTGTGAGCGGTGGTATGCGCTTAAGCCTGCCTTCGACACCATCCCCGACTATATCGACCGCCAAGCACGGCAACTGACTCTCTCACAAGAGCAGAACATCCGCATGTGGCCCATCAGTTCAAAGGGAAACTCCGACGAGCAACTGCCCTATGATGAAGCCATCAGCCGCATGAAGCAGGCTTTTCGCCTCCGTTTGCAGGTGATGGACGATTTCATAGAGAAGATTTACGAGGAAGATCATCAGGACGACGTGGAAATCCGGATTACTTACAGGAAAAAACGGCTGGGACGCAGAAAAATCTAAGCCTTTATTGATGGGCAGCACAGGCAAAAAAACTACAGCTGCCCTGCCTCCACCATCAGCACCACGCGCTCTGTCAGCTTGTCAACGCCTTCCGGACGGTAGCCTTTCTTCAGCGAGGCACCGAACATCCAAGCAAAGGCCTGCCACATGCCCGCCCTCACAGGACCTACGAATGCCTGAATAGCCTCGTAGGCCGTGGAATTGCACTCGCGGTCAACGAGTTTGATGAGCAGCTTGCCCTGCGAAAACGTCAGCTTCTTCATCTTCGGCTTATACTCTGCCACGATGCTGGCCTCGACGCGTTTCAGGTGCTCGTCGCGCTCGCGCTTCGTGGGCAGCGTCTCCACATATTCTGCCGTCTCAATCAGCATCTGGCGCACCTCCTTGGCCAGGGGTAGCACCTTCTTCACATTGCGCACCAGCCGCGTATAGGCCTGCTGCTGCCGCTTGTTCTTGAACGTGGGCTCGGGGTAGACGTAGATGTTCTGCATCTCCATGTACTGTATGGTGTCGCCGTCGACCAGGGTCTTGCCTACCTTCACCATAGGCACGAACTCTGAATCGCCCACGTCCTGAGCAGCAAGGGGCATCACCACTGCTACAAACAAAGTGAAAAAGGCAAAGCATCGTTTCATGGGCGACAAAGTTACACATTTTCTATTGTTTTCTTGCGCAGTTTGAATTAAAAATTGTAATTTTGCCACCGATTTCAATATATTTATATTTTAAGGTAATGAAAAGACTGTTTTTTGTAGCTTTGCTGATGGTTTTCGTCAGCTCTGTCTTCGCACAGCTGCCCAGTGTCTCTCTTAAGGATATCAATGGCAACAGCGTGAACACCGCTGAGCTTCAGAACGACGGCAAGCCTTTCATCATCGACTTCTTCGCCACCTGGTGCAAGCCCTGCAACCGCGAGCTCGATGCCATTGCAGAGGTATACGACGAGTGGCGTGAGGAGACGGGTGTGAAAATCTTCGCCGTGAGTATCGACGTGGCGCAAAACATGAACAAAGTAAAGCCCCTCGTCGACAACCATGGATGGGAGTACGACGTTTTGCTCGACCCTAACAGTGATTTCAAGCGTGCGCTGGGCATCCAGATGATTCCCTACGTGCTCATCGTCGACGGCAAGGGCAATATCGTATATAAACACAATGGCTATACCGACGGTGCTGAGCTGGAACTCATAGAGAAGGTACGCGAATTGATTAAGTGATGAGGAGACTGTTTTTTGTTTCGGCTTGTATGCTGGCTTTGGGTGCCGCAGCACAGGACAACAAGATGACCGTGAGCGGCAGTGTGCAGAGTGACGTGCTGATGCCCCAAGATGACAAGGAAATCGGAGCCACGAAGACCGACAACGTGCTGAGCAATACCTACGTCGACGTGCAGTTGTTGCACCGCGACTTCGAAGCTGGTTTGCGCGCCGAATACATGGAGCAGCCGCTGCCTGGCTTTGAGAACGAGTTCAAAGGCAAAGGCCTGGCACACTTTTTCGCCAAGGGGCGTCTCGGACACCTTGATGATGGCAGCAGTTTGGCTGAACTAACACTTGGCACCTATTACGAGCAGTTTGGCTCAGGCTTTATCCTGCGCACCTACGAGGAGCGTGCCCTTGGCATCGATAACTCGCTGCTTGGCGGACGCCTCGTCCTGAAACCCGCTAAGGGCCTAACACTCAAGGCACTCACCGGCCGACAGCGCCACTACTGGGAGTGGAACAAAGGGCTGGTCAGCGGTGCCGATGCCGAGTTGAGCATTGACCAGTGGCTGCCCTCGTTGCAGGAGCATCAAGTGCGTATGACGCTGGGAGCATCGTGGGTGAACAAGTATGAGAAGGGGGATTATATAGAGACGCCACCCGTAAAAAGACCGACGGACAGTGGCTACAGCTACACCACCTACAGCGTGGCGCAGCCTAAGTATGTCAATGCATGGGATGTGCGTGCCAACCTGAATGTGGGCAATGTCTCGCTCCTGGCCGAGTATGCGCAGAAGAGCGACGACCCCTTAAAGGCCAACGGCTACATTTATGGAAAAGGCAGCGCCGCCATGCTCTCCGCATCTTATTCTGAGAAAGGCCTCAGCCTGCTGCTGCAAGCCAAGCGTTCGGAGAATATGTCATTCAAGAGCGGTCGCTCCGTCGACGGCATCTCCAGCGCCATCAACCATCTGCCAGCCTTTACGCAGGACCACACCTACGCCCTGCCAGCCCTCTATCCCTACGCCACACAATTAGCCGACGGCGAATGGGCCTATCAGGCTGAGCTGGGCTACAACTTCAAACGCAAGACCACGCTGGGTGGCAAATACGGCATGAATGTCAAAGTGAACTACAGCTATGTCAGGGCCATTGACCGCCAGTTTAACGGCCCCGATGCCATCTCGCTCACCAAGGCCAACATGGCCTTTGCAGGAACTGAGGGTTACACCTCCAAATTCTTCAAGTGGGGTGACCAGACATACTATCAGGACCTGAACATCACCCTGTCGCGCAAGCTGTCGAAGGCGTTCAAACTCAACCTGATGTACATGAACCAGCGCTTCAACAAGACGGTGGTGGAAGGCGAGGGCGGCATGATTCACAGCAACATCTTCGTGGCCGACGGCAAATACCAGTTCTCGCCGAAGACCACCCTGCGCATCGAAGCACAGTACCTCAGTACCAAGCAGGACGAGGGCGACTGGCTCTTCGGACTGGCCGAGCTGTCGTTGGTGCCCCACTGGATGATTACCGTCAGCGACCAGTGGAACTGTGGCGTCTCCAACATCCACTACTACCAGGCCTTGGTCACCTACAACACTGGCGCCCACCGTCTGCAGGCAGGTTACGTACGTACACAGGAAGGCTATAACTGCTCGGGAGGCGTCTGCCGATGGATACCAGCCCAGAAAGGCTTCACGCTCAGCTACAACTACAACTTTTGATTAGAGATTTGAGGTTTGAGATTTATGATTAACAAAAAGATAGTTGTCATCACAACGGTTATTGGTTATTTTTTAACGGTTATAGGCCTTGCTTCCTGCTCCGACATTGACGAGGCTGACCGCCTGACACCTGTCAACGTCATCTACCGCGACACCATCGATGCTCCTGAGCCAGAGCCACAGGACAGCATCGATTTCTTCACACCCTATCGGCGTTGTGCCCTTATCGAGGACTTCACGGGTCAGAATTGCGTCAACTGCCCCAATGCCACCCAGCTAATTGCCACTATGCAGGAGATGCTGGGCCATGATACCTTGGTCGCCGTCAGCATCCATTCCGGCCCCCTCGGAGTGAAGGCGGATAAGAACGCCGAAGGGCTGGCCACCGATTTAGGCGACACCTATTATAATGATTGGAAGATTGAGATGCAGCCCTACGGCGTCATCGACCGCAGCGACGGTCCGTTAGGCACCGAATCATGGACGGCAAAGGTCAATTGGGATCTCGCCGCAGAGCAATGGCCTGCCACACAGTGCAACATCTTCGTTCATGCAGAAAAGTCTGCCGACAGCCAGCAGGCCGACATTCACGTCACCTTGGCAGGTATGAAGGGCACCGTCAACGGCAAGCTACAGCTGTGGATGACTGAGGACGACATTACTGCCTTCC
Organism: Prevotella sp.; assembly: GCA_024681875.1. The sequence continues at coordinate 4,999 of JAILAA010000033.1, read as the reverse complement.
AGAAAATGCCCGATGGCTCGACCAACAAAGCCTATATCCACAACCACGTGCTGCGCGACGCTGTCAACGGCACATGGGGCGACGACTGCTCAGTAGCCGAAGGTGAGCTGTGGGAGCACGACTACACCTGCACTCTGAGCAACGCTTGGAAACCGGAAAACCTCAGCGTTGTGGCCTTCGTCTATGACAAGGACGGCGTGATTCAAGTCGCAAAAACCAAAATGAACATCAACAAATAAACAATTGATATGAAGAAACTTTTTTCGCTCATCGCCGCACTCCTCGCATTTAGTGCCTTTACTGTCGCACAAGAGGTCGACAACACCTTCATCTTCATAGATGAACAGGGCAACGAGGTGGCCGACGGCAGCGTGCTCACCGTCAGCACGTTCACACACAACAACGATACAGGCAAAGACGAGCTGAAGGTGCCCCTTCGGGTGAAGAACAACGGCGGCGTGAAAAGCGCCGTGTCGATGTATGAGGTCATCGACGCCAAGCCCAACGGACAGTGGCAGACCTGCGCCTTCGGCAACTGTATGGTGCTCTATGGCAACGGCTATTCACCCAAGAACGTTGTGGACGGGAATTACGAAGCCGACATCATGACCGAATGGATAGCCGAGCCAGGCAAATATGCATCGTGGTCGGCCACGTTGCAGATACACCTGTTTAATGTCGAGAGCAAGGTGATGCCTTGGGGGGCCGTTCAGGATACAGCCGGTAACGACATCATCGGCTACGGCCCCAAGGTCATCGTCAACTTCCGCTATGCCGACCCTGCATCCATCGAGCAGCCCACGGCCATGTCCAATGACCGCAGCTATTTCAGCATCGGTGGCCAGCGTACCCACGCTTTGTCCAAAGGTCTGAACATTGTGAAAATGGCCGATGGCAAAGTGATGAAGAGAATCGTCAAATAACAATTAAATATCACAACTATGAAGAAAACGCTACTCTTGTTGTTTTCCCTCCTGCTGACCTTTGCCACCGTCAGCGCACAGGAGAATGTGCTGCAGGCACCCCGTGGCGCCATGCAGAAAAATACCACGGTAACCACCACCGTCAATGCCAACCGCAAGGCTCCAAGCAAGATCTCGCTGGCCGACAACCAGCAGATTCTGGGCCCCTACGACAACGACGCCCTGGCATCGGGCAACAATACATCAGGCATCCCCGGATATCCGGGCACCTTCCTCATTGCCAATCTCATTCCGGTAGAGGACGTCGCCCCCTTCAACGGCGGCAGAATCGTCAAGATGAGGGTTGGCTTCGGCCTGGGCCAGAAAATCACCTCTAAGTTCTTTGTCCGTCCTGTCGACCTGGAGGGCAACATCCTGGACGACGACGTGGCTGAAGCCAGCGTAACCAACCCAGTGGCAGGCTGGAACGAAGTGGAGTTCGAAGAGCCCTACACCATCAACACAGAAAACATTAGCGGCCTGCTGATAGGCTTTAGGTACAAGCAGGTGAACACCAAAAACGGCTCCTACTACAGCGACGAGTGCTATCCGCTCTCCATTGTAGGCGAGGGCACCCGTACATACGGCATCAGGCTTTACGGCTCCATCAATAACAAGACAGCCTGGTACAACTTCGGCACGGGCAATCTCAGCGTGCAGTGCATCGTCGAGGGTGACTTCCCCGCCGTCGGTGCCGAGCCTCAGAACTACGGACATGTGGTCGTCAACCTGGGCAGCCAGTCTACCAAGGTCGTCACCGTTCACAACACAGGAACGGAAGGCCTATCCAACATTGACTATACGATTACGACTGACGGCGTCGCCTCCGAAGAGCGCCACTTAGACCTGCCGTCTACCTTTACGCACTTCAACGGATACGCCTCCATCGCTCTGCCCTTCGAGGCTACGACCGAAGAGAGCACGCAGCAGCGCGTTGTCAACATCACCAAGGTAAACGGCAAGGAGAATCCATCCGCCGCTGTAGGCGCCTCCGGACTGGTGGCATCGTCTAACCGCACCTTCACCCACCGTGTGGCCGTGGAGGAATTCACCGGCACAGGCTGTGGCTGGTGCCCCCGCGGCCTGGTAGGCATGGAAAACCTGCGCAACCAGTTTGGCGACCTTTTCGTGGGCATCGGCATCCATCAGTATAACAGCTCCGACGCCATGTACATCCCCAACTACCCCAATTTGGGCTTTGAGGGCGCTCCCTCCTGCATGATTGACAGACTGATTGAAACCGACCCCTACTACGGCCAGTCACAAGTAAGCTACGCCATCGACCAGCTTTTTAGCACCATACAGGCTATGGCGCCCGAAATAGGCGTGGAAGTCAGCGGCGAGTGGAATGCCGACAGCACTAAGATCGTAGCCACGGCTCAGGTGGAGGGATTCTTCGACGGCAGCCGCTACAACGTCGAACTGTCGCTGGTGGCCGACAGCCTTACAGGCACCACCACGGCATGGAAACAGTCGAACTACTACTATCAGTATTCAGCCAGCCAGCTGCCCGACGACCTCGCCCTGTTCGGCAGTGGCGGAAAATATGGCAAGTCGTCAATCAGCGGCTGGAAATTCAACGATGTGGCCATAGCCACCTCCTTCACCTCCACAGGCAAGAACAATGCCCCTGCCGTCACCATCAACGGTGCAGAAAAATCCATCAGCAGCTGCTCGCTGACACTGCCCACCAAGGCCACCCTGAAGAAAGCCATTCTGAAAGACCAGGTCTTTGTGGTTGCCATCGTCACCGACGAGAGCGGCAAAGTCATTAACAGCGCCAAGTATCACATGCCGTTCTATGTGCCAGATCCCACTGCCATCGCCACCTTGCAGAGCGAGAGCAGTGCCAGCGAGGCCCGCTTCGCCATCGACGGCCGACGGCTCGACACGCCGCAGAGGGGCCTGAACATCATCCGCAGATCCGACGGCACCACCCGCAAGGTCTTCGTGCGCTGACCCTCGCAGAGAATCAGCGAGTGACGTTATAGCGGAAGTTGCTGAAAGACACCTTGCCTGCAGTTGTGCCCGTGGTATAACAGTAAACGCCGATGCGCGAACCTTTCCAGTAGCCCATGCGTAGGGCGAAGGGACGGCCGATTTCGCGGAATTCGCTGCCGTCGAGGCTCACGGAGAACTGGTGCAGGTTGTTATGGCTGTCGATGTTGACGCGCAGGAAAACGGTGTTTCGTTCAAAAGTGCTGAGCAGTTGCTGTTGTCCGTCATCTTCGAAATAGATGTAGCGTTGGCCGTCCTTGATGCAGACTCCCGCGCCCATGAACGCCTTGCCGATGCATAGTAAACCGGCGTAGTCACCGTCGCATAGCTTTGAGCAGTCTATGCGTACGGTGGCTTCGCTTTCATAGCCTACCGTCTTTTGCGTCAGCATATTTCGACTGTCTTTCATCGTAGCGGCAGGCAGCGCGTGCAGCGTCAGCCATCCCGTTTTTTCGCTGAGGCTCCACGCTGAATCGACGGGGTTGTGGTTCCATTGCCAGGAGCCTCTCCCAATCTCTTCAAAAGGAGTAGTGAACTGTTGCGTTGTTCCCTCCTTCTTTTGAAGGGGTAGTGGGAGGCTCCATACCTCCACCGGCTCGCCAATGCCGTTGCCGTCGATGTCAACGCCCATCAGGGGCCAGTCGTCCACCCAGCGGGCAGGCTGCAGATGAACGATGCGTCCTGCAGGATGAGTCTCCTGAAAATGATAGAACCACCATGTGCCGTCGGGCGTATCGACAAGCGCGCCCTGGTGCGGGCCGTTGACATTGGTCGAGCCCTGCTCTAAGACGATACGGCGCTCATAGGGGCCGTAGATGCTGCGCGAGCGCAACACCGTCTGCCAGCCTGTGCCCACGCCGCCCTCGGGAATGATGAGGTAGTAGTAGCCGTTGCGCTTGAGGAATTTGGTGCCCTCGGCCACAGGGCCGGTGTAAACGGTAACGCCGTCGTCAAGCAGCGTCTTGCCGTCGGGCGTCATGCGATGCACGATGATAGGGCCTGCACCCCACTGACTCCGTCCGAGGTAGGCCTGGCCGTCGTCATCCCAGAAGGGGCACGGGTCTTCCCATTTCTCCACCGCCTTGAGGCAGTGCAACGGACTCCAGGGACCATGCGGGTCTTTGGCCGTCGACATAAACAGCCCTTCGTCGGGTGTGCAGAAATAGATGTAATAGAGTCCGTCGTGATAGCGGATAGACGGTGCCCACGATCCGCCGCCGTAGTGGGCGTTCTCATCCCATCCGGGCAGGTCGAAACGGCTGTACACCTGGCTCACGATATGCCAGTTCACCATGTCGAAGCTCTCTAACACTTGCATACCGATGAAATGGAAGTCGGAAGCCACCATGTAATACTTGTCGTCCACGCGGATGACGTCGGGGTCGCTGTAGTCGGCATTTAGCACAGGGTTCTTGTACGTGCCGTTACCTTGGTCGCCCCAGTCCAAGGGACGCTGTGCCGTCAGCATCGTGGCGGCAATCAGCGCCGCCGTCATTGTCGTTATTTTCCACATCATGCTGCAAAGATAGTCATTATTTTTATTTCTCTGCCAATAAGCCGCAAAAATCTGGCTTGTTTTTTCGTTGCCGACCTGGGTCAGCAACGAAAAAACAAGCCAGATTTTTTTGCGCGAACTACGGATAGGAAAATGAAGAGATTCTGTCTTAATCTCCAAACAAAAGGGAAGGAAAATAGAACATTTTAACATTTAACGTCTCTCAAACATTTTGGAACATAGATATCCATCGCATGGCAGCAGCGACACCTATCATTTTCTCTTTTGGATGCCTCTGACAGATTCTTCCATAGGCTTCCCTTATTTGCCTATTGTGGCGGACGGCTACAAGTGCCGGCATATAGAGGGCAGCACGTATATGGGCGTTACCCTCCTTCGATATTCTGTGCTTGGGATCCTCCTTGCCTGACTGTCTGGCCTTGACATCGAGTCCGGCATAGCTTGTAAGCTGTTTACGGTTCTCGATGAGGTGAAACCCTTCTGTCTCTGCAATAATGCACACTATAGTCGTCACACCGAGTCC
>JAILAA010000001.1 GCA_024681875.1 Prevotella sp. | reverse complement strand
ATACCTTGGCTCTCCAGTCGCTGAATGGCCAGTTCACTGTACCTCTTGTTGCAGGTGAACAGCACCATGTGGCGCACACCTTTATGCAACTCGTAGATGTGATTCATCAGTACCTTCATCTCTGTGGGAATCGCTGTCGTCATTCTCATTTTTATCGTTCTTGATTTCGGCTGCAAAGGTACGGCAAATAAATAAGGTGCGCAATACCTAAAACGCGGTGTTTTAAGCATTGCGCACTAGTGTAAGCCTGCAAAAGCAGGTTAATCAGAAGTAGGTATATATAAACTATACAAACCTGCAGACATGATCGACGGCAATGTCGGAGAATCCGAAGACCTCGGCCTTGGTCATGCGACCGCTGGCTACCTCGGCAACGATACCAACCAGTTCGCAGCCCATCTGAACAATGGTTCTTTCGCCCCTCAACACGGCACTGATGTCAACGTCCATGTTGTCCTCCATCATGCGGTAAGTGCGCTCGTTGGCAGTCACCTTCAGCACGGGAGCGATGGCATTGCCCGTAGGTGTGCCCCTACCTGTTGTGAAGACGATGGCCTGACAGTTGAGGTGATAGAAACAATGATGTCGCAGGTTGAATGCCGGCTCGTCCGTTTCGATAAGAACGACGTGTATGCACTGGCAGGCTCACCCTGCCGCTATGCCGACATCATCATTGAGGGCGAACTGACCGCAAGAATGGTAGGCCCATCAGGCAAATTTGTCCAGATGGCGGCGCGTGGCATTGGAACGCTGATGGCTCCAGCCTTCATCTTCACCAAGGAGAACAAGTTCCCCGTCAGCATCGAGACTAACAAGCCGACGACCATCATCCGTATGTCGCCACAGATGCTTTTCCACCTGCTGAAACTCGACGACCGCATCATGATTAACTTCATTCGCCAGCTATCGCTCACCAGCAATTTCCTGGCCAAGAAAGTTCGCATCTTTACGCTCCATACCGTCCGTGAAAAGGTGGCCATCTTCCTGCTCGAAGAGTCCAAACGCAGCGGAAGTTCATCTTTTACGCTGAAGAAATCGCGGCAGGAGATAGCCGACAGTTTTGCCATCCAGAAGTTCTCCCTCCAGCGTTGCCTGAACGAGTTTGCCGCCGAAGGAGCAATCACCCTCGACGGCAAAAACATCACCATAATCGATGAAGCAAAAGTCAGGACTTACGCATCGATATGACTTCATAACTTTTCTGCCATCCGTTTGCCGGCATCAAAGGCATTCTGCATTTCCTCCTGCCAATGCTCTTCGTGCCAACGCTGCTTGGCTTCCAAGTTGAAACCCTGCATGTCGTAACGGTCGTAGTTTTTCACCTGAAGGGTGTTCACGGCAAGGATGCGCTCTGGCTTCTCCAGGGCATTACCGATAATCATCTCGTTCTCGTTCATGTTGTTCTCCTGAACGTGAAGCATCTCTGCCGGCGCATTCATCGTGTAGATAAATGCCGTTGGTATGCGACCCTTCGGAGGATGGCTGCTGTAGTCCTTATACGACAGCCAAGGGAAGAACAGGCGTTCGATGAAGGCTCTGAGTTGTGCCGTAATCTGGAAGAAATACATGGGCGAGGCAAACACGATGCCATCAGCGTAGGCCGTTTCGCGCAGTGGTTCTGTGAAGTCATCCTTGCGTGCGCAGACATCTAGATACTTCGAGTTCTTCAGCTTACAGGCCAAACACGACACGCAGCCCTTGCAGTCAACGTCATATACACGGAACACCTTTACCTCGATGTCCTCACTTACCGACTTGGCTCCATTTGCGAAAGCCTCAATCATAGCAGCCGTGTTCATATTCTTGCGCGGCCCGCCGTCGATAATCATAATCTTCTTCATGTTATTACTTATCAATATTCACCAGTGTATAATTCTTTGAGCCAAGGCCGATTTGGGCAGCATGGTCGATGGTGTGCATGCCGTGCTGCTTGTCGATGCGCTTCAGAAGGTCGGTGGGGTCGTTCTTAGCCGTCACCTTCTGCTGATTAATGATGTCGATGCAAGCCTGGTCGAGTGCTACGGGGTCGGTAGAGGCGAGGATGCCGTAGTCCTCCAGCTTCACGGGTTCGGGATGATCCACACAGTCACAGTCTATCGACATGTTGTTCATCACGCTGATGTAGATGATGCCCTGCTTCTTGTTGAAGTAGTTCACCACGGCCTGTGCCGCTGCAGCCATAGATTCAAGGAAACCGTCCTGATTGCCGATGAACTCAGGTGTCCATAGTTTTGCCATATCAAGCTTCTCCATCTTGCCTGCCGAGTGGATGTATGCCTTGCCGTTCTGACTGGCGCAGCCAATGGAGAGGTTCTTCAGCGCACCACCGTAGCCGCCCATAGGGTGACCCTTGAAATGGTTCAGGGCAATCATGAAGTCGTAGTTGGCCATGTGTCCGCCAACGATATCGTACTTGATGTGCGACTGGTCCTTCACGGGGATGCGAATCTCGTCGTACTCGTCCATGATATCCACGGGGAAGTACTTCAGAAATCCGTGACGCTCTATCACCTTCCAGTGGTTCGCAGAAGAGTTGCGGTCGTCCTGCTCGTTTCCTGCACCACTGCTGTAGGCGGTGTTACACTCCACAATGGTGCCGTCGACCTCCCATATCAGGTTCTTTACCAGCTCAGGTTTCAGGTAGTTGGGATTGCTGCCTTCGCCTGTTGACATTTTCACTGCCACACGACCCTTGGCTTCAACACCAAGTGCCTTGTAGATTTTTACCAACGACTCTGGTGAAATCTCCCTTGTGAGATACACCTTTGATGCCTGCTGAGCCAGCGCCCCAGCTGACGCCATCAACATGGATGCTGCCAAAATAAAGCTTACTTTTCTCATAGATACATTTGAATATGATTACAAAAGTAGTAATAAATATCGAAATCTCGCTATTTTTGCGGAATGTTTTAGAATAATTAGTAAATGGACAATAAGCCCCCGAAATCGTACTTTGTCTCAGCAACTATTATTCAAGTTCTGCTGCCGATATTCTGTTGGTGACATGCCTAAGTGCTCCTTGACAAACTTGCCGAAGAAGGACAGGTTAGGAAAGTCGAGTTCGTTGCAGATTTCCTTGATTGTCTTGTTGGTGTAACGCAGTTGCTGGCGGATAGTGCCCACAGTGGTCTCATGAATCAAGTCTAGGGGCGAACGGCCAGATTCGTCTTTCACGCACTTGGAGAGATACTTCGGGGTAATGTTCAGCATATTGGCAAAGACTGATACACTGCGCACTCGACCGTTAGACTCTGCTAACAGCGACATAAAGCGGCGATAAACGAGGGTGCTCTGACGGACGGAAGAATC
>JAILAA010000151.1 GCA_024681875.1 Prevotella sp. | reverse complement strand
GACTCCTCGAACATGCAGGATGTCTACTATACCCCTGCTGACTTTAACGAGCGAGACTTGTTTGAGGACAACATCAAGCCTGACCGTACAGAAGAAGACCTACTGTTCCAAGCTATGATAGAATTGGGTATCGAACTCTCTGCAAAGATTGAAAAGAAAGAGATTGCAGGCAAGACCGTATGGAACGTGGCTGACGGCTACCTATTGGCTTGCTTCGACGAGAACGTAAACGAGACCACCATCACTGAGATAGCCAAGCAACATCCTTATTACTTCGTGATGCGCGACAAGAGCCTCGCCAACGACAACGTGGCAGACAACTTCGAGCAGATATTCGAGCACTATAGCAAAGACACCATCAGACGGATATTATGAAGTTTAAGTTTAAGATACAACAATACCAGACGGAGGCGGTGGAGCAGACGGTGAATGTGTTTGCCGGTCAGCCTTCGAAGACGAATGCACAATACCGTCGAGACCTGGGTAAGACGGCTGGCCGCATCGTGTATGACGAGGATTATGTGGGTTGGCGCAATGCGGATGTGGAACTGACAGACAAGCAACTGTTGGAGAATATCAAGCAGCTGCAGGTGGATGGGAACATCCCACAGAGCAAACTGTTGGTGAAGCAGGACGGATTGGGTGCCTGTTCTCTTGATATCGAGATGGAAACTGGCACAGGTAAGACCTACGTCTATATCAAGACGATGTTCGAGATGAACAAACGCTATGGCTGGAGTAAGTTCATCGTCGTGGTGCCCAGCATCGCCATCCGTGAGGGCGTACACAAGAGTTTCACGATGCTGGAAGACCACTTCATGGAGCTGTACGGCAAGAAAGCCCGATTCTTCATTTACGACAGTAGCAACCTGACGCAGATAGACTCGTTCAGTAGTGATGCAGCCATCAACGTGATGATCATCAACACGCAGGCCTTTGCACGCGACTTCAAGGAAGATGCGAAGAACAAGGTCAGCCTGATTTTGTACACCAAGCGCGATGACTTCCAGAGTCGCCGACCTATAGACGTGATAGCAGCCAACCGTCCCATCATCATCATGGATGAGCCGCAGAAGATGGAGGGTGCGGCCACGCAGCGGGCTTTGAAGAACTTCAAACCGCTGTTTGTGCTGAACTACTCGGCCACGCACAAGACTTCACACAACTGCATCTACGCGCTGGATGCCTACGACGCCTACCGGCAGCGACTGGTGAAGAAAATACAGGTGAAGGGCATCACGCTACAGAACCTGATGGGGGCGCAGGCATACATCTACTTTGACAGCATTATACTCTCGAAGAACAAGGCACCAGAGGTGAAGTTGGAGATAGAGGTGCAAGGAGCAAACAACGCCAGGAGGCAGACGATAAAGTTCTCACAGGGCGATTCGCTCTATGATGCATCAAAGCTGCCTGCCTACAAGGAGTTTGTCATCACGGACATCAATGTGAATACCAACACGGTGTATTTCCGTAATGGCGACCACTTGCGGAAAGGCGAGGTGATGGGCGATGTGAGCGAGAAGACCATCCAGCAGGTGCAGATACGTGAAACGGTGAAGAGCCATTTCGAGAAGGAGCGCCAGCTGTATCAGCAGGGCATCAAGACGCTGTCGTTGTTCTTTATTGATGAGGTAGCCAATTACAGAAGCCTCACCCCCGCCCCCTCTCCGAATGGAGAGGGGAGTAGTCAGAAAGGATGGCTGGCAAAAGCTTTCGAGGAAGAGTATAATCGTTATCTAAACGAGAATCTATCGCTGTTTGAGGATGACTACCAACGCTACCTCCGTCGATTTACAGCAGACCAAGTTCACAACGGCTATTTCTCTATAGATAAGAAGACTGGCAATTATATCAATAGTGAGGTGAAGCGTGGGGAGTCGTTCTCGTCGGATATTTCTGCCTACGACCTGATTCTGAAAGACAAGGAGCGGCTGCTGTCGTTCGACGAACCGACACGTTTCATCTTCTCACACTCAGCACTTCGTGAAGGTTGGGACAATCCCAATGTTTTCCAGATCTGTACGCTTCGTCATGCCAACAGTGCTACGGCCAAGCGGCAGGAGGTGGGACGCGGCTTGCGTATCTGTGTGGATCAGCAGGGAAACCGCATGGATGCCGAGCGATTGGGCGATGCTGTCCACGACATCAACAAGCTGACGGTGATTGCCAACGAGAGCTATTCTACCTTTGTCGATGACCTGCAGAAAGATACCCGTGAGGCGCTCCGTGAACGTCCTACAGTGGCAACAGTGGCTTACTTCGAGGGCAAGACCTTTATGTTAGGGACAGAACGTTACACCATCAGCAATCAGGAGGCCGCCAGTATCGTCAGCTATCTCTTCGACAATGACTACACCGACAAGAAAGGAAACATCCTTCCTGCCTATCACACGGATATGGAACAGGGAACACTGGCTCCACTCGGCAAGAAACTGCATCCCATTGGCGAGCAAGTGCATAAGCTGATACAGGGTATCTTCGACCCGTCAGCTCTGGATGGTATGATAGAGAATGGCAATGAGAAAGCTGAGGTGGTGAATGAGAAGTTGAATGACAACGCAGCAAAGGACGAGTTCAAACGGCTGTGGGCAGAAATCAACCACCGCTATGTCTATACGGTTCACTATGACAGCGAGGAGCTGATCAAGAAATCCATCGCAGCCATCGACAAAGACCTGACTGTGACGCAGATGAAATATGTGGTGACAACAGGTGAACAGGGCAACGACGACTTGGATTTTACCGGTGAGCAGACAACAAGCAGGAAGACGTTGAGAGAAGTTTCCACCTCAACCGTTCCATACGACTTGGTGGGCGACATTGCCCGCGGAGCCACGCTGACAAGAAAGACGGTGGTGCGTATTCTGAAAGGGATTTTGCCAGCACGGCTGATGTTGTTCAAGAACAACCCAGAGGTGTTTATCCGTAAAGTTATCAAACTCATCAAGGAGCAGAAGGCCACGATGATAGTGGAGCATATCAGCTATAACCGCACGGAACAGACCTACGACACAGACATCTTTACGCAGGAGAAGAGCCGACAGACGGTGGACAAAGCCTATCCCGCCAAAAAGCACATCCTGGATTATGTGTTTACGGACAGCAAGGGGGAACGTCAGTTTGCTGAGGACTTAGATAAGGCAGAAGAGGTGTGCGTCTATGCTCGTCTGCCACGTTCGTTCCAGATACCGACTCCTGTAGGCAACTATGCCCCCGACTGGGCCATCGCCTTCAACGACCATGCGGGCGTGAAGCACATCTTCTTCATCGCTGAGACCAAGGGCTCGATGGACTCCATGCAGCTGAAAGGCATAGAAAGAGCAAAGATTGATTGTGCCAAGAAACTTTTCAATAGTGTTTCTACAAGTAAAGTTCGCTACCATGAGGTGAATGGCTACAACGAAATGCTGGATGCCATCAATGGTCTGATGTAGTCACAGACGATTCCAAAAAGGGCAGAAACAGCCCTTTCGTGAATATCTGCGGCATAGTTAAAAAAGTAAAACAACTTGTTTTGCGAAAAAAGGGGCTTAGATTTTTTTACGCGGAGCCTGGTTTTTTCAGTAAAACAAGTTGTTTTACTTTTTTAAGGTTTCCATCTGTACAGCCTACTGATAGATGACGATGTCGTGCAGCGTGGCCCATGAGGGGCTGTCGGTATAGGTGGTCTGATAGATGCCTACGGCCAGCCGGTGGCTGTCGACGGCTACCGGCGAGCCGGGCATGTTGGTCCATTGGCGCCCGTCGCGGCTGGTGCGTGCATAGAGCAGGTTGCCCCGTCGCTCAAACTGCAGGATGGAGTCGAAGTCGTAGCCCTTGTAGTTAGGATATTGCGGACGGCCGTGGCTGCTGAGCACGGTGAACATGTTGCCGCAGTTGTAGAGGGGGAAGGCACCGAGCTGGTAGTATTGGTCGTTTGGGGTACTAACGAGCAGTCCCACCTCGTTGTAGCCTTTGACGCTGAGGGTGGCGAGGCCCTCCATATCGCCGACGCGGGCCATCATTACGAAGTCGCCCTCTATCTCCTTATACTGACGACCACCGTGCTGCCAGGGACTTTCGTTGAAGAGGGCATCGGTGGCCGACAGGCGCAGGTCGTCGGTGATATGGAGCACTGGCTTCATTGTCTCAGGGAGGGTAAAGCGGCTGTCGGGGTCTGACTCGTCGAAGTCATCGTCGCCTAATGAAGGTGTGTCGGCGGTGCAGGTCTGGCGATACAGTGCTGCAGCTTCCTCGGCCGTGGTGGCCGTGGGCGTGATGGTGAGCTGGCTGATATATCCCGTAAAGCTGTTGGTGCCCATGCCGTCGGCACCGATGGTGACAGGGCCTTCAGGCCGCACCATGAGGAAATTGTTCTGCTCGTGCACTAACTGTCCGTTTAAGTAGGCTCGCTCCATCCATCCGTCGAAGGTGACGACCCAGTGCTGCCAGTGTCCCTCGCCCTGCGTGATGACATCGGGTAGACCGCAGCTCTCGAAGGAGCCGTTGTGGTGGATGAGTCCTGCCTGTGGGTCGGTGCCCAAGCGGAACTCGGTGGTGGCGAGGTCGGCACGCGATGCTGAGAGCGAGGCCACGGTAGCCACAGGCCCCACCTTCGTACTGAGCACCCATGCGGCAATGGTGTAGGGCGAGTTGTAGCGATAGGCCGGCAACAATGGCTTGGTAGTGGTGAGGTGCTGGCTACCGTTGAAGAACAGTGCCCAGCGGCCGTCCTTCACACGGGCCCGTATGGGTTTGTTGGCACGGAAGACCTTTGTCTCTGTCACGTCGAAAGGCTGTTGCCTGCCCTGAGCCAGCTGGCTGACATCGAGGGCGATGGCGGCGTTGGTCCTTTCCGAGGGCTCCACGTCTTTCTGGTGCATGCCCGGATAGCCGTCAAAGGCCTCTGCCGCAATCTGAGGCAGTTCTGGTGCCTTCCTCCACACCTTGACATTCCAGATGGCGGGGATATGACCGTTCTTCTGCGTGTCGGTGACAGTGATGCGCAGGTAGCGGGCCTTGGTCGTCTTTGAGGAGGGAGCGCGGTCAATCATGGGCGAGCCCTGCATGGTGTTCCGGGTTCTGTCGGCAAAGAGTGTCCATTGCCGTCCGTCGAGCGAGGTCTCTATCTTGTACTGATAGAAGAAGGTGGCATACTCGAACTGCGTCCACACCTCGCTGAACTTCTGCGGACGGCCCAGGTCTATCTGCAGCCACTCATCATGATGGGAATTGAGGAGATGGGGAGATGGGGAGTTGGGGGATTGAGGAGTAGACCAGTTGGTGCCGGCAGCTTTCCACAAGGTGGCGTTGTTGTCATCGACGGCATAGTCGGGCTTGAAGCTGTCATCGTAATAGGACGATGCTGTCACGCTGGCACCAAAGGCGAGATTCCGTTCCTTCTGAATACCGGCCTCTGGAAGACGAGGATGATGGGTGGGCACGATGGGCAGGATGTTACCCTGATTGTCGAAATGCACCTCGTCGATACACACCTGACGGTTAAAGCCATGCACGGAGCGCGGCAAGTTGTGGCGGTGGTAGACGATATAGTAGTGTCCGTCCTGCTCCAAAATGCTGTGATGCCCCGGTCCATGGACGGTCTGGTCGGCATTGGTTTCCAAGATACATCCCTTATACTGGAAAGGTCCCATAGGACCAACGGTAGACGTGGCATACTGCACGCGATAGGTGTGGTCGTGACAGGAGCCGCTGCTATAGGTGAAATAGTAAACGCCGTTGCGCTTGAATACAAACGGTGCCTCGAAGATGTCCTTCAGTTCAGTGTTGGGAATGAGCTTTTTCTCGTCCAGTCGGGTGCCGTTGACCTTCGTCACGCCACAGCCGAAACCCTGATAGATGCCCCAGGTGCAAAAGTAGAGATACTCCTGTCCGTCGTCGTCACGGAAGAGCTGGGGGTCGAGCGTGATGGCGTTGTGGACAAAGCGGTCGGGCACCAGCACGGCATCGTCCTTGCCTAGGATGTTCTTCCACGGTCCTACGGGCGACTGGCTCTCACCCGCCAGCACCTCACAGGGGCGGCAGTAGTAGTAGCGGAAGGTGCCGTCGGGCTGTTGCACCACGTCGGGCGCCCATACCACCTCAGTGGTGGGCCAGTTCATCACCATGTTTTTCCAGTTGCGGAAGTCCTTCGACACCCACACCTGTGCCGGTCCGTAGCCATTGCCCGTGCCGTCGGTGGTGGCATAGAGGTAGTAGGTATCGCCGAACTTACGGATGGTGGGGTCGGCAAAATAGCCCGGGATGATGGGGTTGGCCGCACCGGGACTATTCCAAAGCGGGCCCACAGTCTCCCTGCCTGAGGGGGGCTGTCCTATGGACTGAGAAGTGGGAGGAAGCGCATGGGCAGAAACGATTCCCGCCAATAAAAAAGCGAACAGCGTTTTCATGGCATATTAAATATTTGTTGAGTCTGCTTAAAAAGTACGTTTCGGTATGTTACCATCGCGAGTTCATGCGCAGCCATTCCCCTCCCTTCTTGCGTCCCGCTGGTAGCAAGCGCCACCCTTCGGGATGTCGAGCGGTAGGGGAGGGGTTAGGGGTGGGGTCAGTATCTTCTTAGCTGACAGTATATTACAGACCCCACCCCTACCCCTCCCCTTGAGGGGAGGGGAATGGCTGCGCATTGTTTTTTATATGATTTCTTCATTGTTTTGAATTTTTCAAGTAGACTCTTTGTTTATGTTCCGCAAGCTCAGAAAAGACGGCCTGCGCTCGACCTCTGGTCGCTTGCTACCGCAGAGACGGCCTGAAAGGCCAACGAGCACTTAGCCCAGGGCATCGCCCTGGGTAAGTGCGGTGCGCAATCAACGCCCTGAAAGGGCAAAAGCATTATGGACGAGGTAGGGCTTTTGCCCTTTCAGGGCGAAAATACCCACATCCGTGTACCCAGGGCGATGCCCTGGGCTAAGTGCTCGTTGGCCTTTCAGGCCGTCTCTGCGGTAGCAAGCGACCAGAGGTCGAGCGCAGGCCGTTTCTACACAGGGCTCTCATAGCTTGCGGAAGTTGAATTACTTTACTATTACCTTTTTTCCGTTGACGATATTGACACCGTGTCGGGGCTGACTAAGGCGGCGGCCCTGAAGGTTGTAGCACTTGTCATTTATCATTTGTCCCTTGTCATTTAGATACACAGCATCGCCAATGCCCGTGGGGTCGTCATATTCTATGCTGCGCAGAGAGGCCTTTCCCTTTATGCCGCCAATGGTGATGTGGAACACGAAGTTGGCCCTGGCACTGTTCTTGTTGTTCTGCCGGTAAAGGAGCGTCTGGCGCAAGGTGTAAGTGCTGCCAGTGGCACAGCGGCCGGGATACTGGCCTATAGAGAAGGTCATCAGCGAAGGATAGAACTCGGAGTAGAGCACGCCACTGGTGTAGGGCGTCACCAGCCCGTCGGCATCAAACCAGTGGCCATAGCCATTGGCCGTGCTGCCCGACTGCTGCAAGGAGCCGTCGGCGTTGGCC
>JAILAA010000017.1 GCA_024681875.1 Prevotella sp. | reverse complement strand
AAGGTCAAGGCGTTTGGGAATGATGCCTTCAATACTGTTGCAGATACTATACGTGACAGAGAAGATGAGGTGCTCAACTACTTCATTAATCG
The DNA here is from genome assembly GCA_024681875.1 of Prevotella sp. The sequence continues at coordinate 14,010 of JAILAA010000017.1, read as the reverse complement.
TGCGACCAATGCTTCTGCAGAGTCCCTAAACTCAAAGATCAAGCAATTCCGTGCACAGCTTAGGGGAGTAATTGATGTGGACTTCTTTCTCTATAGGATGTCAATGATATACGGATAAACACAGGAATTTACTGGTGAGCCAGAATAATTCCAAGAATATTTCGTTGTATTGTTTTTTTTGATTACCTTTGCATCGCAAATCTTAATACAAAATTCGTAATTCGTAATTCCAAAGATGATAACACTGACGAATCTGGCTATCCAGTTTGGAAAGAAGACCCTCTACAAAGACGTTAACCTGAAGTTTACCAGCGACAACATCTATGGCATCATCGGTGCCAATGGTGCAGGAAAGTCTACCCTGCTGCGCGCTATCAGCGGCGACTTGGAACCCAATAAGGGATCCGTAGAGCTGGGACCTGGCGAACGCCTCAGCGTGCTGGAACAGGACCACTTCAAATATGATGCCTTCACCGTGATGGACACCGTGCTGATGGGGCATCAGCCGCTGTGGAAGAACATGAAGGAGCGCGAGGCCCTCTATGCCAAGGCCGAGATGACCGAGGAAGACGGCAACCGCGCCGCCGAATTAGAGATGGCCTTTGCCGAAATGAACGGCTGGGAGGCCGAGAGTGAAGCTGCACAGCTGTTGCAGAATCTGGGCGTGAAAGAAGACCACCACTATCTGCAGATGAGCGACATCTCGAACAATGAGAAGGTGCGCGTGATGCTGGCTAAAGCTCTCTTCGGACATCCCGATAACCTGCTCCTCGACGAGCCCACCAACGACCTTGACCTCGACACCGTGCAGTGGCTTGAGGAATATCTCTCATCGCTGGAACAATGTGTGCTTGTCGTCTCGCACGACCGCCACTTCCTTGACGCTGTCTCTACACAGACCGTCGACATCGACTTCGGCAAGGTGACGCTCTTCTCAGGTAACTACTCCTTCTGGTATGAGTCGTCACAGCTGGCGCTGCGCCAGGCTCAAAACCAGAAGATGAAGGCTGAGGAGAAGCGCAAACAGTTGGAAGAATTCATCCGCCGCTTCTCGGCCAATGTGGCGAAGTCGAAGCAGACCACCTCGCGCAAAAAAATGCTGGAAAAGCTTAACGTGGAGCAAATCACGCCCTCGACGCGCAAATACCCGGGCATCATCTTCCAGATGGAGCGCGAGCCGGGCACGCAGATACTGGAGGTGGAAGGCCTAAAGGCTGTCGATGCCGATGGAACCGTGCTTTTCGACAACGTCTCGTTCACCATTGAAAAGGGCCAAAAAACCGTCTTCCTTTCGCACAATCCCAAGGCGATGACCGCCCTGTTCGAGATTATCAACGGCAATCGCGAAGCCGATGCCGGCACATTCAAGTGGGGCGTCACTATCACCACCGCCTATCTGCCACTTGACAACACCGAGTTCTTCCAGAGCGAGATGAACCTTGTGGACTGGCTGTCGCAATATGGTACGGGCAATGAAGTGCTGATGAAGTCGTATCTGGGGCGTATGCTCTTCCGCGAGGAGGATGTGCTGAAGAAGGTATGTGTGCTCAGCGGTGGCGAGAAGATGCGCTGCATGATTGCCCGTATGCAGCTGAAGAACGCTAATTGCCTCATTCTTGACACGCCTACGAACCACCTCGACCTCGAGTCCATACAGGCCTTTAACAACAACCTGGTGCAGTTCAAGGGTAATATCCTCTTCGCCTCGCACGACCACGAGTTCATCCAGACTGTGGCCGACCGCATTATCGAACTGACACCGAAGGGTACCATCGATAAGTTGATGCAGTACGACGACTATATCTATGACGAGGCTATTAAGGAACAGAAAGCCAAAATGTACAGTAACTAAATATCATCTATGAAACAGACAATCTTAGTGACGGGTGGCACCGGCTTTATTGGGAGCCACACCACCGTAGAACTGCAGGAGGCAGGCTACGAAGTAGTGATTATCGACAACCTGTCGAACAGTAATGCCAACGTTGTTGATGGCATCGAGAAAATCACAGGAATTCGCCCAGCCTTCGAGAAGGTAGACTGCTGCGACATGGAAGCTTTGGAAGGGGTCTTCAAGAAATACCCGAAGATTGAGGGCATCATCCACTTCGCTGCCTCAAAGGCCGTTGGCGAAAGCGTGGAGAAGCCGCTGCTCTACTATCGCAACAACCTTACGTCGCTCATCAACCTGCTGGAGCTCATGCCAAAATATGACGTGAAGGGTATCATCTTCTCGTCGAGCTGCACCGTCTATGGTCAGCCCTCGCAGGAGAACTTGCCCGTTACAGAAAACGCACCGATACAGAAGGCCATGTCGCCCTACGGCAATACGAAGCAAATTAACGAGGAAATCATTCAGGACTATATCCATAGCGGTGCGCCCATCAAGTCAATCATCCTGCGCTACTTCAATCCTATCGGCGCACATCCCACAGCCCTTATCGGCGAGCTGCCCAACGGTGTGCCCATGAACCTCATCCCCTTCGTCACACAGACCGCTATGGGCATCCGCAAGCAGCTGAAGATCTTCGGCAACGACTACAACACGCCTGATCATACCTGCATCCGTGACTATATCTATGTCGTCGACCTGGCAAAAGCCCACGTGAAAGCAATGGAGCGCGTACTTGACCAGCCCGACACCGAAGCCGTAGAGGTATTCAATATCGGCACTGGCCGTGGTCTTTCTACCCTTGAGGTAGTCGAAGGCTTTGAGAAGGCTACCGGCGTAAAGGTGAACTGGGAATATGCTCCACGTCGCGAAGGAGATATCGAACAGGTATGGGGCAATGTTGACAAGGCCAATAAAGTGCTTGGTTGGAAAGCCGACACTCCTACCGATGAGGTACTGAAGAGTGCTTGGAAATGGCAGGAAAAGCTACGCGCTGACGGTATACAGTAATTTTATATTACTGATTTTGTGTTTGTGTTGTGTGGGCTTCCGATGAGACATCGGGAGCCCATTTGTATGTTCATTTTTCCTTTTTCTAAAACAATTATTAGAAAAAAACATTCGAAAATTTTGTAAATTCAAAAATTATGCGTACCTTTGCACCCGCAATTGGAAATATCGCGGAGTGGAGCAGTTGGTAGCTCGCCAGGCTCATAACCTGGAGGTCGCACGTTCGAATCCTGCCTCCGCAACTCATAAACAAGTCATTCCCGTTACTAAGTAAGCCACTTAGAAACGGGAATGACTTATTTACGATGCTAAGTAAGCTCTATATCAGAGTATACTATATAAAAAACTCATATGACTTTTGAAATAAACCAATTGGTTTTATCAAAAGTCATATGAGAAAAGAGTAGATAAAATCTACGCTACATGCCTGCAGCGTTGGCTATCCACTGGTAGATGCAGGAGCAGATGCCGAAGAGGACAATGCCCACGGTGCAAATGGCCAGCGAGGCGTTGATGGCCTTGCCATGAGCAAAGGCGGGCAGAGGATTGTCTTCTTTACGGATATACATAGCCTTGACGATGAGCAGGTAGTAGTACAAGCTCACCACTGTATTGACCAATGCCACGAACACTACGAAGTAGGGCCAGAAAGGATGAGCATCCTGTCCGTTGACGCCAGCCATGAACACGAAGAACTTCGAGAACATACCTGCGAAGGGCGGGATGCCTGCCAGCGAGAAGAGGGCGATGGTCATGATGAACGCCAGCTTCGGGTTGGTCTGATAGAGACCGTTGTAGGCAGACATCTGTGTACCGGCGCCAGCCATGTGCTCCACAGCGCTGATGACCGAGAACACCGACATGTTGGCCACCACATAGACCAGCACGTAGAACGTGAGGGCGGTCTGAGAAGTGGCAGGGTCGGCACCGATGACAGCCAGCATAATGTAGCCGGCCTGCGAGATGGACGAGAAGGCCATGAAGCGTTTCAGCTCCGTCTGTCGGATGGCCATGAGGTTGCCGATGGTGATGGTGAGCATGATGACCACCCAAAGCATGGGCTGCCAGTAGTGGATTATCGAACCGAAGACCTTTGTGAGGATGATGGCCAGCGTCAGCGTGGCGGCACCTTTAGAGACAACGCTCAGGTAACCGGTGACAGGCGTCGGGGCTCCCTGATAGGTGTCAGCCGTCCAGAAGTGGAAGGGTACGAGGGAAATCTTGAAGCCCAGACCGCTGAAGAAGAACACCATGCCGATGATGCTGAGGGGCTTGGCGGTGATAACCTCGGCGACGTTGTCGAAGTAGAGACTGCCCGTAGCAGCATAGATGAACGAGATGCCGAAGAGCATTACACCGCTTGAGAACGTAGCGATGAGGATGTACTTGGCAGCAGCCTCAGCACTTTCTTTCTTCTTCTTGTCCAAAGCCACCATACATGCCAGAGGCACGGAGGCCATCTCGAGTCCGAGGAAGAACATGAGGAATGAGCCGCTCGAGAGCATCATGTACATACCGAGCAGGGTGCTCAGCAGGAGCATGTAATACTCACCTGCATAGCGCTTGGTGGTCTCTAGCCATGCCTGCGACATCACCACGACGATGAACGTACCTGCAGTGAGGATGACCTTCATCACATTGGCAATCTGTGTGGAGACGTAGATGCCGCCGAAAGCCTCAGTAGGCTCGGCAATGAAACAGGGCACAAGCTGGCAGAGCAGCAGGGCACCAGTCAGCACACCCAGTGTAAAGTTCTTGCGCTCGCTCTTGTGTAATGCAAAGTCGGCACAGAAGACTATTATCAAGGCCAGCACCAGCGTAGCCTCAGGAATCATATTCAAAAATTGACTGTAATTCATTTCTTTGTCCTCCTAACTTTACATGACACCAATTGATTGCAGAATGTTTCCAGCCGACGGCGAGATGACGTTGCTCACCCAGAAGGGGAACGTACCAAGGCCTGCCACACAGAAGATGAGGCAGATGACGGCGACGCGCTCGTCCCAGGTAGCGTCGGTCAGCTCGAGGAAATGCTTGTTCTCGACCTCGCCGTAGAGAATCTTGCCGACGACACGCAGGATGTAGACTGCGGTGACAACGATAGACATACAGGCGATGATGGTAGCTACCATGCGGAAGCCGATGTTCGGGTCGCCGGCGACAGGGTCGGCACCGAAGGCACCAACGAAGATGGTCATCTCAGCGATGAAGCCAGAGAAGCCAGGCAGACCGAGGTTGGCCAGACCGGCAATGACATAGCCCACGGCCAGGAACGGCATAATCTTCATCAGACCAGCCAACTCGCGGATGTCGCGAGTATGTGTGCGGCCGTAGATCATACCGATGAGGGCAAAGAAGAGAGCCGTCATCAGACCGTGCGACAGCATCTGCAGGATGGCACCCGTGCAGGCCGTCTGATTCATCATCAGGATGGCGAAGAGCACAAGACCGCAGTGCGACACCGACGAGTAGGCGTTGATGTACTTCAGGTCGGTCTGCACGCAGGCTGACAAAGCACCGTAGACAACAGAGATAGTCGTGAGGATAATGAATATCCACGACAACTCCTGTGCAGCATCAGGCAGCAGATACATAGCCACGCGGAAGCAGCCATAGCCTCCCAGCTTCATCAGCACACCGGCATGGAGCATCGACACGGCGGTAGGCGCAGATGCGTGACCGTCGGGAGACCAAGTGTGGAACGGGAACAGGGCTCCCAGCACACCGAAACCGATGAAGATGAAGGGGAAGAAGGCGTTCTGGATGCCTACGGGGATGGCGTGTGAGGTCTTGGCAATCTCGTTGACGTTCATCGTGAACTCGCCGCTGTAGACGCCGTTGAAGTAGTAGATGCCCAGGATGCCGAGGATGAGCAGGGCCGAGCCGCCCATCAGCATCAGCGTCAGTTTCATGGCTGAATACTCCTTGTGGCCAGAGCCCCAGACGCCGATGAGCAAGTACATGGGGATGAGGGCCACCTCGTAGAACATGAACATGGTGAACATGTCGGTGCAGATGAAGAAGCCGAACACACCCGTTGACAAGAGGGTGAACCAAAGGAAATACTCCTTGGTGAGTGGTTTCAGCTGCCATGAGGCAAAGGTGCCGGTGAAGACGATGATGCTCGACAGCAGCAGCATGACAACGCTGATGCCATCGACACCCACGGCATATTTGATGTTCAAGGGTTTAAACCAGTCGACGCTGGCCGTCAGCAGCATCTCGGCATCGTTGCCGGCAGAGCGCTGCTGAATGAACCAGATGGTGAGGCCGATACTGAGCACCAACAGACAGCTGGCTCCGGCCACCATCACGCCACGCACCTGATTGAGATTCTTGGCAAGCCACAATCCCAATAGCATCAGGGCGGGAATCAAAACGAATAAGCTTAATATATTCATTTTCGTTATTACGTTATTTCGTTATTACGTTATGACGTTATCACGCTATTACAACGCGAGAAGAATGAGCGTTAATGCCACAGCACCAGTGATGAACCAGATAGCATAGCGGCGCACATCGCCACTCTGCCAGCAGCGGATGCTTTCGCCTGCCTCGTTGGCGCCCCATGCCATGAAGTTGAACGTGCCGTCAACAATGTGGCGGTCGAACCAGGCAATAGGTGTAGAGACACAGCGGAAAATGATACGGTGTGTGACATACTGCCAGATCTCGTCCTGATAGAAACGCTTGTAGGCAGCACGGTGCAGCTTCGGGAATGTCTTGTACAGACGGTCGGCGATAGGCTGCTTCTCACCTTTATAGATATAGGTGGCAAGAGCAATGCTGATGACTGCAATGACCACACTCGTGATAGCTATCTGCGTGTCGAGGTGGATGTCGTAGGCTAAGCCGCTGGCGCTGACGAAATGTCCGAAGGGCAGGAAACCACAGAGAATGGTGACTGCCGAGAGGAATATCAGCGGGAAGGTCATCGAGAGAGGAGCCTCATGGGGCGTGTGATGCTCGTGGGCTTCCTTGTTCTCAGTACCCCAGAAGATGCCGTAGTACAGGCGGAACATGTAGAAGGCGGTCATAGCGGCCACACCCGTCATAATCCAACCGACCACAGGGCTGTACTGCATGGCGGCTGTCAGAATCTCGTCCTTCGAGAAAAAGCCCGAGAACGGCGGTATGCCTGCGATAGCGAGACACGAGATGAGGAACGTAATATGCGTGATAGGCATATACTTGCGCAGGCCGCCCATCATCGACATCTCGTTGCTGTGCACAGCGTGGATGATGCAGCCGGCGCCAAGGAAGAGGCAGGCCTTGAACATGGCGTGGGTGAACAGATGGAACATGCCAGCCATGTAGCCCAGCTGGGCGTGGTTGTCGAGGATGGCCTCATGGCCGGGCAGGCTGACGCCCAGGCCCACCATCATAAAGGCAATCTGCGAAATGGTGGAGAAGGCCAGCACACGCTTGATATCGCTTTGGGCACAGGCAACGGCAGCGGCATAGAAAGCGGTGAAGACACCCACCCACACCACGATGCTCATAGTCTCGGGGGCATATTGTATCCACAAGGGGAACATACGGGCGATCTGGAACACACCAGCCACCACCATCGTGGCAGCATGGATGAGGGCCGACACAGGTGTGGGACCTTCCATAGCGTCGGGCAGCCAGATGTGCAACGGGAACATGGCGCTCTTACCGGCACCGCCGATGAACATCAGCGTCAAAGCTGTGGGGATGATGAATCCGCCGCAGGCGATGGCACGCATCGGGTCGACCGTCACCAGCTCCTGCATACCGTTCACCACCTGTACGTCGGCGGCAAACGAGAAGCTGAACGAGTCGGTGAAGAAGCCGAACATCAGAATACCGATGAGGAAGAACATATCGGCAAAGCGCGTCACGATGAAGGCCTTCTTAGAGGCTGCAATGGCGGGCTTCAGCGGGTAGTAGAAGCCGATGAGCAGATAGGAGCTCACACCCACCAACTCCCAGAACATATACATCTGGAAGATGTTGGTAGCAACGACCAGTCCCAGCATCGACATGGTGAAGAGCGAGAGGAAAGCGTAGTAGCGCTGGAAGCCCTTCTCGCCGTGCATGTAGCCGAAAGAGTAGATGTGCACCATGAGTGACACCGTAGAGATGACGATGAGCATCATCACCGAGATGGGGTCGAGCAGGATGCCCATGTCGAAATGTAGCGTGTCAGTCAGAGGCAGCCACGTGAAATTAAAGGGGATGATGGCCTGATGGATTTCGTTCACACGGTCGGCAGAGAAATACTGGAAGGCTGTGAGATACGACAGAATCGTGACCACTCCGAGCGAGCAGGTGCCGATGAGACCGGCCACCTTGTGCTTCATCTTCATGCCTGCCAGTCCCAGAACGAGGAACGAGAGCAGGGGCAACAGAAGGATGAAAATGGTATATCCGTATTGCATAATCTTCTCTTAGTTTTTCAGGTTAGTAATACTGTCTACGCTGTCGCTACGGAAGTGGCGATATACATTAATAATAATAGCGATGGCCACAGCACTCTCAGCAGCAGCGACACCGATGACGAAGAGCGTCATGAACATGCCCTCCATGCCGTTGGGATAGAGCAGGCGGTTGATGGCTGCGAAGTTGATGTCAACAGCGTTCAGCACCAGCTCCACAGAGATGAGCATGGCAATGAGGTTGCGGCGTGTGACAAAGCCGAAGACGCCGATGAAGAACAGCAATGCGCTCAGCACGAAGTAACATTCAACGGGAATAGTCATGCGTCCTTCTCCTCCTTCCTAGCCACTACGAGGCCACCGATGATACATGCCAGCAGGAACAACGAGATGAACTCGAAGGGCAGCACGTACTGATACTTATCACTACCAACGAGGGCAGTACCTATCTCATTCATGGGAACCTCCACGTCGGCTACGCTTGAATCGAGAACGAAGCCAGCCTTGAGGATAATGAGGCAAACGACTACCAGTCCGGCAAGAGCTGCCAGACCTCCACCGATGAGGCGGCTGGCCTTGACGTGCTCCACCAGTCCTTGCAGCGTGCGCTTGCTCACCAGCTGGATGGCGAAGACGTAGATCATCGTCACACCACCAGCATAGATGGCAATCTGGGCAGCACCAAGGAAGGTGTAGTCGAGCAGGAAGTAGATGCCTGCTACACCGAAGAGCACAAACAACATATATGTTGCGGCTCTCATGATTCGCGTTGTCGTTACGCACAGCAGCGCTGCGCCGACGATGATGAACGCGAGTATGATAAACATTACTGTATTACCCATATTCTTTTAGGTTTTGAGGCTTTGAGGTTTTGGGGTTTTGAGGTGACATCACCTGAAAGTGAAGCGACCTGATAACCTTACGACCTGATAACCCTATTTGGTTTTAGTGTTAAACGTTCCAGCTTTCCACTCTGCGCCGCCATCGATGAGGTTGGGCAGCGAGCCACCCTGATAGGTTTCCTTGTCGAGGTGGAGTACCAGCTTGTTGCGGTCGAAGACAGCATTCTCAAAGTCGTTGGTGAACTCGATGGCATCGAAGTTGCAGGCATTGGTGCAGAGCTGGCAGAACATGCAGTCGCCCAAGTCGTACTGATAGTCGTCGAGCACCTTCTTCTTCTTGCCTGTCTCAGGGTCTTCCTGCATGTGTGCAGTAATCTTGATGGTGCCGTTGGGGCAGGCCTTCTCGCATAGTGTGCAGGCTGTGCACTTGTAGGCACCGTTCTCATCACGCTTGAACACCAGGCGTCCACGATGGCGAGCCGACACGTGCAGTGTGGTCTTGCGGTTCTCAGGGTACTGCTCCGTCGACTTATTGGTGAAGAAGTCCTTGAAGTATTCCTTCCAGGTGATCTTCATGCCGGTAGCCAACGTCTTGATGCCGTGCCCTATCTCTCCGAAATATGATTGTTCTTTTTCCATTGTTATTTCATTATTATAGATACCAGCCAAAGGCCACGCAAACGGTCATCAGCACCAGGTTGATGAGCGAGAGGGGCATGAGGTACTTCCATTCAAGTTTCAGAATCTGGTCGATACGCAGACGGGGGAACGTCCACTTCACCCACATGAGCAGCCACACCACGCCAAGCGTCTTTCCAAAGAACCAGACGATGCCGGGGATATAGTTCATCACGGTGTCGAAGCCGTCTATACCTATATTAATAGGAGCCCATCCGCCGAGGAACACCATGGTGGCGATGCCGGCGATGATAAACAGGTTGAGGAACTCGGCCAGATAGAAGAAGCCGAAGCCCATGCCGCTGTACTCGGTGTGGTGTCCGGCGGTCAGCTCGCTCTCGGCCTCAGCCATGTCGAAGGGGCCACGGTTGGCCTCGGCATTTCCGGCAATGAGGAAGGTCACGAAGGCGATGACAGCGGGGACGTGGCCCTTGATGATGAGCCAGTTCCAAGGACCGGTCTGATAGTCAACAATGCCGCTGACCTGCATCGTGCCCGTCAGGACGACGGCGGTGATGAGGCAGAGACAGAGCGACATCTCGTAGCTAATCATCTGCACGGCGCCACGCATGGCCGAGACAACCGAATACTTGTTGTTCGAGGCCCATCCGGCGAGGAAGATGCCTACCACGCCGATGCTTGAGATGGCGGTGATGAGAAACAGTCCTACGTTGAAGTCGAGGATGCCCATGCCGTTGTTCCATGGCAGGAAGCAGAACGTGCCTACCGAGGCCACGATGACCAGCACGGGAGCCAGGGCATAGAGCAGTTTGTCGGCCTTGTCAACGAAGAAGATTTCCTTGATGAGCATCTTGAACACGTCGGCAAAGATTTGCAGTGTTCCCCAGGGACCGACGCGCATCGGGCCCAGACGGCACTGGAAGTAGGCACACACCTTGCGTTCCATGAAGATCATCAAGCAGGCTATCAGTGCGTAGGCCGTCAGCACCACGGCGCCGACGATGACGCACTCAATCAATATAGCCAACCAGTCGGGGCAACCTATCGTCACCCTCAGCAGTTGGTCAAACCAAGTTGTTACTATACTAAAGTCGAACATAATTTATCTGTCAATATCGGGAATAACTACATCAATAGCTGCACACGTGGCTATGAGGTCGGCAATCTTCTGGCCGCGCAGCATGGGGTCGAAAGCACCAACGAGCGAGAGGCCCATGGGGCGCATCTTCATGCGGTAGGGGCTCTTGTCGCCACGCGAGTCAAGGTAAACGCCAAACTCGCCTGCCACGCCCTCAACGGAGTAGTACCATTGTCCCTCAGGCACCTTGATGATGGGCTTCTGCTTCACGTAGAAGTCGCCCTCGGGAATGTTGTCGATGAGCTGCTCGATGATGTTCAGGCTCTGGTACATCTCGTTGATGTGAACGAGGTAGCGGCCCATGGAGTCGCAGCTGTCGAGTGTGCACTGCTCCCACTCCACCTTGTCGTACAGGTCGTAGGGATGGTTCTTGCGCACGTCGTTCTTCCAGCCCGAAGCGCGTCCGGCGGGGCCTGTGACGGCATAGCTGATGCAGTCTTCCAGGTTCATCGGGCCGCAGTTTTCCAGGCGGTTGTGGGTAATGACGTTGTCGCCGAAGACATCCATATACTCCTGAATCATCGGCCGCAGATACTTCACCAGATCCTTCGTGTTCTTCACGAAGTTCGGGTCGATGTCGTCCTGCAGTCCGCCAATGCGGTAGTAGTTCTGGATGAGGCGGCCACCGGTGGTCTCTTCCATCACGTTCAGCACGTGCTCGCGGTCGCGCATGCCATAGAGGAAGGCCGTCAGGGCGCCCAGGTCCTGAGCCACGCACGAGGTGAAGAGCAGGTGTGAGTCGAGACGCTGCAGCTCGTCCATGATGGTGCGGATGTACTTGATTCGGTCGGTGAGCTCTACGCCCATGGCCTCCTCGATGACGCCCACCAGTGCATGGCGGTGCTGCATGGCACCCAGATAGTTCAGACGGTCGGTCAGGGCCAGCGTCTGCGGATAGGTCATGCCCTCCCACATCTTTTCTATGCCGCGATGGATATATCCGAAGTGGGGATAAATCTTCTTCACCACCTCGCCTTCGAGCACCGTCTGCAGGCGAAGCACGCCATGGGTGGCGGGGTGCTGCGGGCCGATGTTGATGACATAGTCGTCGGCAGTGAAGAGCTTGTTCTGCTTCGACTGCAGCACGCCGTCCTTGTCGAGATAATACTCCAGTCCATAGTCGGGCTCCACGTCGTCCTCCAGGGTATATTCGTCGTTAAACTTCCAGTCCTTGCGGAAGGGATAGCCCTTGAAGTCGGTGCGCAGGAACAGGCGTCTCATGTCGGGATGGCCCAGGAACACGATGCCATAGAAGTCGTAGACCTCACGCTCCAGCAAGTCGGCCACGCGCCAGATGTGCGAAACGGTGGGGATATAGGCCAGCAGCTGTCCGTCGGTGTCGCCCGTGCCGTTGCTCGACTTGCCGTCGCCGCAAACCTGCGTCTTGGCCAGCATCTTCACCGAGCAGCGCTCGTGGGTCTTAGTGTTCTCCAGGATGTAGACGCATCCCAGTCCCTCTTCGCCGCCGAAGTCTTCGCCTACGATGGTCACCAAGTAGTCGAAGCCCTTCTTCTCCTTCAAGTTCTGCATTTCCTTAGCGAACTTGTCAAACTCAAATGATAAGAACTCTAATTTCATGCCTGTTCCTCCTTTTCTTTCTTTAATTCTTCAACAAATTCCTGCGGCACGTCGGTCACCACGATGGGCTCGCGCCTGTGGTCGCCCAGCTTGTTGCGGAACACGAGTTCCTCGTTGCTCACGCCCAGCTCGCGCTCCTCGGCCGTCTGCTTGTGGTTGGCGCCTCCCAGGAATTTCTCAATCTTCACCTTGCGCTGCAGCTGCATCATGCCATAGAGGATGGCCTCCGGGCGTGGGGGGCAGCCGGGCACAAACACGTCCACGGGCACAATTTCCTCGATGCCCTTCACCACATGGTAGCTCGACTTGAAGGGTCCGCCGCTGATGGCGCATCCGCCCACGGCCACCACATACTTCGGCTCGGCCATCTGGTCGTAGAGTCGCTTCAGGGCGGGAGCCATCTTGTGGGTGATGGTGCCTGCACACATAATCAGGTCGGCCTGGCGTGGAGAGTTGCGCGTCACCTCAAAGCCGAAACGGGCAAAGTCGTAACGGGCGCATCCGCAAGCCATGAACTCGATGCCACAGCACGACGTGGCAAAGGTGAGCGACCAGAGTGAGTTGCTGCGACCCCAGTTGATGAGGCGGTCGAGCGAGCCGGTGACTACGTTCACGCCACCCTCGTGCAGCTCGTCGATGATTTTCTCCAGCGACTCGTTGTCCTTCCATTCCTCGTAGGGAATGCTCTTGATCTTCGGTTTCTTTACTTCCATTCCAGTGCTCCTTTCCGCCAGGCATAGGCCAGGCCAAATACTAATACAACCAGGAAGAAGCCGATGCTCAGCAAGGCTGCTGCACCAAACTGCTTCACTACCACTGCCCATGGATACAGAAACACCGTTTCCACATCGAACATGAGGAACAGGATGGCGAACAGGTAATAGCCCACATGAATAGGTATCCACGAGGAACCGCGAGTCGGAATACCGCTCTCGTAGGGTTCTCCTTTCACCTTTGCATACGAGCGCGGACCTATGAGCTTAGCAATGAGATAAGCCGCCGCCACCAGTGTAATTCCCGTCACAACGACGGTAACTAACAAAGTGAAATTCATAAAATTTTAAATGTTATAACAATTTGTTTTTTCGAATTTGCGTGCAAAGGTACAACATTTTTCCCAAATAAACGTCAATTCACAATATATTTATTTAAAAAATCAAGATTTAAACCCACGCTGCGCGCAAAGTCGGGCCACTATTCTGCCGCCCGGCACGCCCTTTTCACCTACGGGGCCTTCCCGTGAAAAAATCTCACGTGAGATTTTTTCACGCCGCGCCCCACCGTTTCCACAAGGGGTCTGTTTTTAAAAAAACGCATGCCGCCAACCATCTTGGCACGCCTTTTGCAGAGAATAGGTGAAAGGAAAGATAAAGGTAAAAAGCAAGTATTCCATCAATGACCAGTCAGTTTTCACCAAAGGTATCCGAGGTCCTGTCCTTCTCGCGTGAGGAGGCAGCACGCCTGGCTTCAAGCTCTGTTGGGCCTGAGCATCTGCTGCTTGGACTGCTG
>JAILAA010000015.1 GCA_024681875.1 Prevotella sp. | reverse complement strand
CTGACAATACTGCTGATTCTGTCTTTTCATGGAAACGGACGCCTGCTGTGATAGCAAGCGCCCGTTTTTTCGACAAATTAACGAATTAACAATTAACAATTAACGTTAAGGCCCCAATTTCGGCACTTTTTTTGATTTTTTTTGATTTTTTGCCCCCCTTCGCCCCCTTGGGGCGTTTATTTTGCCCCCTCGCCCCTTTGGGCGTTTTTATTATTTTCTCCCTTCCTCCCCCCTCTTCTTATATGCGTTAGAAAGAACTGGCTACCTCATATACCACACCACCTCTACATCCTTGTCCTGAAGTTGGGCTTTCAGGGTGAGGCGGCACTCGGCAGCAGTGAACGCTACACTGGCCTGACTGTTGCTCTTCATCAACGAGTTGCCCATGTCCTCGCCGTTCCAGCTGTAGGTTATGTCGCCAGCCTGCAGCTCGGCCGTCGGCACGCCGCCGTTCCAGCTCCATGTGCCCACATCATAGCTGTTGTCGGCATAGTTGACAAGGAATGTGTTGGCCGAAGTGAAGGTGACGCCCCGCACTACCTTCTGCGAGCTGAACTTGTCGCTGATAGCCATGCCCTTGCTCTTGACAAACTCCACGACTTCGTAGATGTTGCAGCCGTTGAAATCCTGTTGCACAGAAGCGGCGCCGATAAGCAGGCGTGTCTTTTCTACGGTCCATGTGCGGCAAAGGTAGATGTCCATCGGCTGCTCCGCCTGATTTTTTGTCAGCGTGGCAGGCACGTTCACCTCGGAGTCGCCGACCTTGATGGTGACAGCGGAGCTGGGGCCCTGCTCGCCGTTCACCTCGATCGTGCCAAAGCCCGACAGGGTGATGCTGGCGCCGTTTTTCACGTACTCACCCATTAAGTAGAGCGGCGTCTCGCTGGAACGTGTCTTGGCTCCTGCGAGGGAATAGGTGACCAGGTATTTGCCGCTTTCGGTAAGCTCGATGCTCTTTATTATCTTGTTTTCTACGATGGTCTCCTCTGTGAAATTCATTTTCACGGCATCGTCCTTGTGCTCGGGTGAAGTCAGCGTCACGGGCTGCAGTGCAGCGCTGTTGTTGTCATCATCGCTGCTGCATGATGCAAGTGCCAGTGGCATCATCAGCAGCAGGGCCGACAAAAGAATAAGATGCTTTTTCATCTTCTTGCGTAAATATCGGTAAACGGTGTCAGAAGATGCGGCCGGTGAGGCGGAAGGTGATGACGGGATAGATGGTTATCTTCGACAGGAGGTCGATGCCGCCCTCGTCTTCCTTGTCCAGGTCGCTGCTGGTCAGCTCTTGCCATGAGCCGTCGCCGGACTTGGCATAGACGCCCGGTGTGCCCCAGAACTGTGTGCCCATCTCGAAAGAGAAGCCTACGCGCTTGCGCGGCACGGCACGTCCGAAGCCGATGCCGATGTAGGGCTTGAACTTGTTCACCTGTATGGCGGCGTTGGCAAAGCCGCCCTTGTCGAACTCTACCTTATAGTCGCCAATCTCGAGCGAGCCGTCTACATCGACAGGCTTGGTGTTATACGCCGTAATGACGCGTTCCTTGCCTGAGAAGAAACCTACGGTAAAGTGGAACGTGGGCTTCTTGAAGGGATAGATGTCGAGCAGCAGGCTGAGGTCGCCCATGTTCAGCTTTCCCTCAATGTCGGTCTTGCCCTCTCCGCCGTCAAATGTCTCGTAGTCTACGTCTTTCTCGGTGTACTTCAAGTTGGGGGCAAAGGAATAGCCTGCCCTGAGCTGCAGGTAGTCGGTGATGGGAGCTGCCACCTGGAATCCATAGCCTGTTGTACCGATAGAGGCACCGATGCCTAAGTGGTCGAAGATGCCGAACTCTCTCACTCGCTTCTGCGCACTTGCCTGCTGTACGCATAGTATGACAGCCATTATGGCCATTAAGAAATGCCTTTTTTTCATAGTCGCTTTTTTAGGGGTTCATATCATTTGCTGCCGAGCAGCTCTCTCAGTTTTTCCACCGTAATCTTTATCTTTTCATAGTTGTCCATCAACGACACGTCCAGCTGGTATTGCGCCTTGTTGTAGAACGGCTCACGCACGGCCAGCTGCTCCTTGATGAACGTGATGAGCTCGTCGCTCGTCTTGCCTTTCAGCAACGGCCGCTCGGTCTTGCCCATCAGCAGATGACCGTGCAGCACCTCTGGCGAGCAGCGTAGGTATACGACCTGCGCCTGCTGGTTCATATAGTCGATGTTGTCATAGAAGCAGGGCGTTCCGCCGCCGCAGCTGAGCACTATGTTCTCGAATTCGGCCACTTCGTGCAGCATATTACGCTCAATACGGCGGAAGCCATCCTCGCCAAGCTCGCTGAAAATCTGCGGAATCTTCTTCCTGCGCCTGTTCTCTATATACCAGTCCAAATCATAGAAGTCCAGGCCCATGTCCTTAGCCAGGGCCTTTCCCACTGTGGTTTTTCCGGCACCCATGTAGCCGATGAGGATGATTCGCTTCATATTCTTGTATCCTCCCGCATAGGGGACTTCTCTGTTATGACTTGTTGATGACAGCCATGGCCTCGTCGTAGCTCAGCTCGCGTACCCGCTCATGCATGGCTTTAGGCAGACGGTAGTTCTTGCCTTTGTAGCATAGATAGGGTCCGTAGCGGCCGTTCAGAATCTCAAGGTCCAGGTCTTCGGTGAAGACACGCAGGTGCTTGCGCTCTTCCTGGTGTTTCTTCTCGTCGATGAGCTTCACGGCATCACCAATGGTAATGGTCATGGGGTCCATGTCCTTAGGCAGCGAGGCATAGAGCTTCCTGTGCTGCACATAGGGACCGAAGCGGCCTGAGCCCACAGTGACCGGCTCGCCCTCATATTCGCCCAGCATACGTGGCAGCTTGAACAAGTCAACGGCCTGTTCCAGCGTTATCGACTCCATGCTGAGTTCCTTCGGCATGTGTGCAAAGACGGGTTTTTCCTTCTCGCCGGCATCGCCTATCTGGACAACGGGGCCGAAGCGGCCTATCTTGGCATAGACAGTGCGTCCGGTCTTCGGGTCCTTGCCCAGTATCTTCTCTCCGGCCTTGTGCTCCAAGCGCTGGTTGATGGCCTTGTCAACCGTAGGCTCGAAATCCTTGTCAAAGTCCTTCATCATCTTCTCCCACTTCACCTTGCCCTCGGCTATCTTATCGAAGTCCTGCTCCACATTAGCGGTGAAGTTATAGTCCATGATGGTGGGGAAATTCGCCATGAGATAGTCGTTCACCACGGTACCTATGTCTGTAGGCAGCAGCTTTCCTTTCTCCGAACCTGTCGTTTCCTTGCGCTTCTTCGTGAATATCTGTCTTTCCTTTAGCGTGACAACATCATACTCATGCTCCTCACCTTTCTTGTCGCCCTTTGTCACATACTCACGCTGCTGTATGGTAGAGATGGTGGGTGCGTAGGTTGAGGGACGGCCGATGCCCAGCTCTTCGAGCTTGTGCACCAGCGAGGCCTCGGTATATCTCTGCGGCCCCTGACTGCTGCGCTCCATGGCACTTATCTCACGCCTTACCAGCACGTTGTTCTCGCTCAACGGGGGCAGCACATGAGCAAACTCGTCATGTCCCTGCTCTTCCTCGTCATCGGTTGACTCGCGGTAGACCTTGAGGAATCCATCGAACTTGACAACCTCGCCAGTAGCGATAAACGGTGAATAGCCTGCAATGCCGGATGCTATCTCCACCGTGGTCTTCTCTATCTCGGCATCAGCCATCTGACTGGCGGCGGTGCGCTTCCATATCAAGTCGTAGAGGCGGCGTTCCTGCACCGTGCCTTCTATAGAGGGCACGTCCATGTATGTGGGGCGGATGGCCTCATGCGCTTCCTGGGCGCCCTTCGAGCTGGTGTGATACTGGCGCACCTTTGAGTATTCTGCACCATACTGGCGAGTGACCTCGTCCTTGGCGGCGTTAATGGCAAGCCCCGAAAGGTTGACCGAGTCTGTTCTCATGTAAGTGATGCGTCCGCTCTCGTAGAGGTGTTGTGCTACCATCATCGTCTGACTGACAGTGAAGCCCAGCTTGCGGGCGGCCTCCTGCTGCAATGTCGACGTGGTGAAAGGCGGTGCAGGCGTGCGTTTCAGGGGTTTCTTCTGTACACTCTGCACAGTAAAGGTGGCTTCCTTGCACTGCTCCAGAAACGCCATCACTTCATCCATGTTCTTCAGACGCTGCTGCAACGTGGCTTTCACCTCCGATGCCGAGCCGTCATCATTATACTTGGCAAAAATAGCTGCAACGCTATAGTAGTTCTCGCTCTGGAACGACTGAATCTCGCGCTCTCTTTCCACGATAAGCCTCACGGCTACACTCTGCACACGTCCTGCCGACAATGCCGGCTTCACCTTGCGCCAAAGCACTGGAGAAAGCTTGAAGCCCACAAGGCGGTCGAGCACGCGACGTGCCTGCTGGGCGTCAACCAAATTCATGTCAAGCCTGCGGGGGGTCTCAATAGCCTTCAGGATGGCGGGCTTTGTTATTTCGTGGAAGACAATGCGCTTCGTCTTCTTCTCGTCTAATCCCAGCACCTCACAAAGATGCCAGCTGATGGCTTCTCCCTCGCGGTCCTCATCACTTGCCAGCCAGACCTGCTCGGCTTTCTTTGCCTGTGTCTTCAAATCGCCAACCAGCTTCTTCTTCTCTTCGGGAATCTCATACACGGGCTGCAAGGTCTTTTCGTCGATACTCAGCTCATGCTTCTTCAAGTCACGGATGTGGCCATAGCTCGACATCACCTTGTAGTCTTCACCCAGAAACTTTTCGATGGTTTTTGCCTTTGCAGGCGACTCCACTATCACTAAGTTTTTTTGCATTATCGTCTATTGAGTTTATGATTTGGGCTGCAAAAGTACGGAAAAAGTTCGCTTACACATTATTATTATTAGCGTATTTTTATTTTTTTAACGTTTAGTATTCAGAATTACCCTCATTGTATAAGTCAGAATCATGGTACTATTTCTTCCGCTTGGGCTTGCGCCGTGCCCAACCCTCTTCGTCGTGCTGGGGTTTAGCACGATACTTGCTCTTCGACTTGCTTTCTGTGTTTGGAGCAATGCGCTTGTCGTCTTCCGAGTTGCAGCGTACCACGCGACCATGATAGCGGATGCCTGTGAGCTGCGTCATTACTTTCCTGGCATCCTTCTCGGGCACCTCGAAGTATGAGATGGTATCTAAAAGGTCGATATGGCCCACCTCCTGATGGCCACCCACATAGCGGTTGAGTGTCTGCATCAGCACACCGGGGTAGAAGCCGTCGCGCTTGCCCAGGTTGATAAACAGACGGTGATAGCCTGGCTGCGCCTTGTTCATGCGTTTCTGCTTGTCGCTCTGTTCTCTTTCCTCCTTCCTCTTTCCTCTTTCCTCTTTCACTATCTCTATCTCAGGTGCATCGGCATAGTAGGCCAAGAACTTGCCAAACTCCATCGAAACGATTTTCTTGATGATCTCGTCCTTGTCAATGTACTCGAAATAGCGACTGATGTCCTGCATAAAGGGAGCGATTTCCTCATCGTCGACATCGGTCTTCACAATCTGGTCCATCACCTTGTAGAGCTGCTTCTTGCAGATTTCTTCTGCCGACGGAATAGGTGCTTCCTGGAATTTCTTCCCAATCTCCTTCTCTATGTTGCGAATCTTGTGCTTCTCCTTCGAATGTACGATACTGATGCTGGTGCCCTTCTTGCCAGCACGGCCGGTGCGGCCACTGCGATGCGTGTAATTCTCGATGTCGTCGGGCAGGCCGTAGTTGATGACGTGCGTTAAGTCGTCGACATCCAGGCCGCGTGCCGCCACATCGGTAGCCACAAGCAGCTGCGTCAGGTGCTGGCGAAACTTCTGCATCGTCAGGTCGCGCTGCTGCTGCGAGAGGTCGCCATGCAACGACTCGGCGTTATAGCCGTCACGAATCAGCTTGTCGGCAATCTCCTGCGTCTCAATCTTCGTGCGGCAGAAGATGATGGCGAAAATCTTAGGATAATAGTCCACGATGCGCTTCAAGGCCAGGTATTTGTCCTTGGCCTGCACCATGTAATAGATGTGGGTGACGTTCTCAGCGCCCTCGTTGCGGCTGCCCACGACAATGGTCTCATAGTCCTTGAGGTACTGCTTGGCCACACGCTCCACCTCACGGCTCATAGTGGCCGAGAACATCAGCGTGGAGTGTTGTGCAGGCAAGGACTCGAAAATCTCGTTGATGCTGTCCGAGAAACCCATATTCAGCATCTCATCGGCCTCGTCAAGCACAATGGTGCCCGTATCCTCCAAGTGAACGAAGCCACGGTTCTTCAGGTCGATGAGGCGACCAGGAGTAGCCACGATAATATTGACCCCCTTGCGCAGTGCGCGCATCTGTGGCTCTATAGCCGCACCGCCATATACAGCCTCGATGTGAATACCCTCTAGATATTTGGCAAAGTCGCGTAGGTCATCGGTAATCTGCAGGCACAACTCACGCGTTGGCGAAAGCACCAAGGCAGAGCCTCCCTCTCTGACACGCTGTAGTAGTGGGATGCCAAAGGCCGCAGTTTTTCCCGTTCCCGTCTGAGCCAGCGCGATAACGTCGCGCCGTCCTTCCGTCAAGAAAGGAATGACTTCCTCCTGTACAGGCATGGGCTGTACAAATCCCATCTCACTGATAGCGCGGCGAATATCTTCGCAAACGCCAAGTTCTTCAAATGACTTCATCGTGGTTCCTTTTCGCTATTACAATGGTCTGCCTTGCAGCATCTGTCGGCAAAGGTACAAAAAAGCGAGAGAAACACAAAGGAAAAGAGCTATTTCTTTTGCCCCCTTCAGAAACGCATCGGCGTGAGTTAGCGGATGCAAAGTTACGAAAAAAGCTTGTAAAAGCGAAGCGATTTTGGAAGATTAACGCAATTCAGCCTAAAATAAAGGCAAGACGGGGAAGAATGAAGAAGTTCAATTTGGGGCTAAAAGCAAATTGGGGAGGATTAGTGAAGGAGTTTGGTTGCCAAATCGTAACCCGAAAGATGGGTTCAGAGGCGGGTTAATCTTCCTTTATTGATAACGCAAATCGGGGCAGAATGGCGCATCTTTCACCGCCTGTTCACAACCCGTTTCTTATTCCGCAAACTGCTACATTTTGCATAGCAATGGATGCCAAAAAGAAAGTAGTTTTGCAGCCAAAATAAAAAAGGAGTAAGAAACATGAGAAGTACTTTTAACATTCTGTTCTATGTGAACAAGAGTAAGGAGAAGAATGGTGTGGTGCCTGTGATGGGCAGGGTGACGATTAACGGGACTCAATCGCAGTTCAGTTGTAAGAAGACGATCCCGCTTGACATGTGGGATGTGAAGGGCAACTGTGCCAAAGGCCGTAGCAAGGAGGCATTGCAGATTAACCGCGAACTGGATAACATCAAGGCGCAGATCATCAAGCATTATCAGCACCTTTCAGATAGGGAGGCTTTCGTGACGGCAGAGATGGTGCGCAATTCCTATCAGGGTTTTGGCAGCGAGTACGAAACGTTGTTGAGTGCTTTTGACAAGGATATTGCAAACCAGAAGAAGCGTGTGGGCAAGGACAGGGCTGCAAGCACACTTTGGGCTATGGAGCGTTCAAGAAAGGATGTGGCAGATTTCATTCAGTCGCACTACCGCCGTACAGATATGTCGATGCTGGAACTGACACCTGAGTTTATCAAGGACTTCGCTGCCTATCTCAGTACAGACCGAGGATTGGCCAACGGCACTATCTGGCAGAGGTGTATGTGGCTGAAAGGTGTTGTGCTGAGGGCGCACTACAACGGCAAGATTCCCCGTAACCCATTTGCCCAGTTCCACATCAGCCCCAACTGCAAGGAAAGGGAATTCCTGACTGAGGACGAACTGAAGGCCGTCGTAACGCATGAGTTCGATGATGATAATCTGGCCTTCGTGCGTGACATTTTTGTATTCGTGTGCTTCACCGCTCTTTCGTTCATAGACGTAAAAAACCTGACCACGGACAACATCGTAGACATCAACGGTGACAAGTGGATTATCAGCAAGCGTCACAAGACGAATATCCCCTTCCAGGTGAAGCTGATGGACGTACCCTTGCAGATTATCAACCGCTACAAACACCTACAGGAAGACAAGTTGGTGTTTGGCAAGATGAACTACTGGTCAATGTGCAAGAAGCTGAAAACGGTGATGATAGCCTGCGGCATAGAAAAAGCCATATCTTACCATTGTGGCCGCCACTCGTTCGCAACCTTAGCGCTTTCAAAGGGTATGCCTATTGAGAGTGTGAGCCGTGTATTGGGACACACGAACATCGTGACCACCCAGATTTACGCCAAAATCACAAGTCAGAAACTTGACAACGACCTGACAATGCTTGGCAATAAGCTCAACGCATCGTTCAAGAACCT
>JAILAA010000065.1 GCA_024681875.1 Prevotella sp. | reverse complement strand
AAGGGCGGGAAGCCGCGCCGACATCCTCGGCCTCGGCCATTCCCGAGCAAGCTCGCCTACCCGTAGCCTTTCCCGCCCTGCGTTTCTCTACATTATTATATCTTACAGCCCCTTCGAGCGTCGTGAACAATCTACTTCAGTTCTTGATAGTTTCATTTAATTCCCCAATTATCTGAAACAAGAATCAAAAGTGGACGTTCTTTGCTGTGCAAAGCGACCTGAGGTCGAGCGCAGTCTTATTTCCAATTATCTTTTATCTGTCCATTGGCGTAACTGTTTTTTGACTATACATGACTGTTCATTATCTTCTGTTCTTACCAAAGAGGTCGGAATGAGTGCCGGTATTGGTCATCAATAGCACCAGTTCACGGTCGTTCTGATCCCAGACGAGAAGCCAGTCTGGAGTGATGTGGCACTCCCAATAGCCTTCGTACTGCCCGTGTAGAATGTGCGGATGGTATTTCTCTGGTAAACGGCCTTCTGCGGCAAGGATGTTAAGGACATCAGTCAGCAGCTGTTCGTCGTAACCCCGTTTGAGGCAACGTTTAAGCGACCGTTTAAACTCGCTAGTGTAGCGAAGCGTGTACTTCATGCCTTGCACTGCTTGATAAGGTCTTCCACACTGCTGGCTTCATAGACACGACCGTTCTTGATGTCATCAATGGCTCTGTCCATGCCCGTTTTTGTCTGTCGCTTCAGCGTAACGGAAGCTACGCCACGCAACAAACTGATGGCCTGACGTATCTGGTCAAGCATCGAAGTGTCTTCTATAGAAACTGTCAACTGCGTCATGTTCTTTGTTCTGTTTTTGTTAAACTTGGCTGCAAATTTACTCAAACTTTGGCACATTACCAAACAATTTATATTAAATAAGGTATATATCCTTTGCTTTTTGCTAGAAATTGCTTAATTTTGCAGTTGTAGTTTGTGTCCTAAGAAAAGAATTGTATATGACGGCAAAGGAACTGATAAAGCAGTTACAGAAGGTTGCTCCAGATACGGAAATCATAGGAGGAACGTGGAACGGGCATGTAGATACCTATACGGTGATAGACAGGGCACGTGTGTTTCTGTTTGACCAAATGTATGCAGACTTCTTTGGCACGCCAGGAGCCTTTGACGACAGGCTGATGAAGATAAAGTCAAAGGAAATAGTCTATCTCGGTTCAGAGTTTGAAAGCCTTAACAAAAGAATGGCGGAGGACAGGCGTGTGATATGGCGCATGCGTCGAGTTCTCGACATGCATAGGCTAAAGAATGGAAGAAAGAACAGATTTTCAAAATACTTACAGATTTCGGAAAACAAGATTGAAAAGCGGACGCTAATTCTTCTATGTTGTTTGCCCTTAGGCTTAAGCCGCTTCCCGATTAACGGGCGCTTGCTCTGGTTCTTTGCAAGCAAAGCGTCTCCTACGTCACCGGGCGGCGGTGAGACTCCATACATTAAGCTGATTTCGCAGCTGTTCAGTAATCGTCAGATGATTGCCCGCTCGGCCGAAGGACGCTTGCCAAGCAAGAACGCTACTGGATGTTCTTCTATCTACTCTGCTTCTATCCCCTCGACTCCTTACACGAAGAACGAGAAGGGTCAAGGCCCATGCTTCAACCGCTCGAACATGTTTGCTTCGCTCGTCGAAGAACTCTCTGTTCGAGGACTTCTGCGAGTTCTTTGCGGAGCAAAGCGACCAAAGGTCGAGCGCGGTCTCGGTATGGCTCTGGTAACCAGAAGACGGCGGTGAGTACCAGCCGTCCGATGGTGAGCACCAGTCGTCTGAAGGAGCGCGTAGCTAAGCTGCTGCATGAGATGCAGGTGAGCAGAGCCTCTTTTTACTCCCTTGGACTGTGGTCTTTTCCCCTTAGAGATGCTTTGTTTTTAAATTCTCGAGAGAATTCAACAAAAAGTCAACCCTCTGTAAATATAAGCAGGTGACTTTTGCTCAAATTCTCTCGAGAATTTAAAAACTTGCCATTTCTACAGGCTGGAAAACGGCTTTGCAGACAGAGGGGGGAGGTTCCGCGCAAAAAAAAGGATACTCTTGGTGGCATCATAGACTTTGGCTCCGTCAAAGTTACTCTGCCTCGGCATAAAAAGGCATAATTCTTTTGTTCTGCGCTCAACTTTTCGTAACTTTGCAGCAAAATTCTAAAACAGCAACAATGAAACAGATGAAACTATGGCTGACGCCCGCGCATTTGAGGAGAATTATAATCCCTGTTCTTTGCGGCCTCATGCTGACATCGTGCAGCGACGATGATGAAAAAAATGTGACTACGGAATCTGACCAGCCAGTAGTGCTGAACTGCGAGAAGCCTGACTATTTGAAGGCTGGCGATAAGGTGGCGCTGATTTCGCCCTCGTACTACACACCCATGGAGAACGTGGAGAAGACTGCCAAAGTAATGCGCACATGGGGACTGCAACCCGTCATTGGTCCCAATGTGGGCAAGGTGGTTGACGGACGCTATGCCGGCACCGTGGCCGATCGTGTGAGCGACATTCGCTGGGCACTCAATGACCCCAGCATCAAGGCCATCATCTGCAACCGTGGCGGCTACGGCACTATCCAGTTGATTGACCAGCTGACGCTGGCCGAGCTGAAAGCCTCGCCCAAATGGCTCGTCGGCTTCAGCGACATCTCCACCCTGCACGGACTGCTGACCCGTGCCGGTGTGATGAGCATACACGGCACCATGAGTTCGTTTTTGGCCAAAGGCGGCACCGACGAGACCAGCACACTGATGCGTGACCTGCTCTTAGGCAAAGTGCCCTGCTATGAGGTGCCTGCGCACAAGCAGAACATCACGGGCAAGGCCACCGGCACGCTCGTAGGCGGCAACATCTGCACCTTCGCACCTAATCTCGGCTCCCAGGCCGATGCCACAAAGGGTAAAGACCTCATCCTTTTCGTTGAGGAAGTGGAGGAATCGATGCACAACATCGACCGCCAGATGCGTATCCTCCAGATGAACGGCGTGCTTGACCGTTGCAAGGGCATCATCCTCGGTGAGTTCACCGACTGCGGTACCGAGTTCACCTACGAGAGTGTTGAGGCAATGCTCCACGAGATGCTGAAGGAGTACCACATCCCCGTGCTCTGCGGCTTCCCCGGCGGTCATGGCGATGTGAACCTGCCCCTTGTGATGGGCGCCAATGTCACCATCGACGTTCGCAACGACGGCTCCACCCTGCAGTTCAATATCGACGGCGAACAACAGCAAGTGAGCACAGCTGCCATCACTGCCCCCGCAACATCCACTACGGCTCGTATGCGCTTGGCAGGGAAGATGGAGTGAGGGGTGAGAGAACACCCCCTTCCCAAAAGCATAGACAAGCTGGTCGGTAACAGGCTAAAGAACGGCCATGCAGAAAGAAAAGCGAGACTCCGCGCAAAAACGTGGGCTTACGGTGGTATATAAGCGAATAATCATTTTATTTTTCTTCATTTGTTTAGGTTGTATCAGTCTTTTTTTGTATATTTGCGCTCATATTGAACAATTCAACTCGCACTCCCCGTTGTGCAACTGAATCAAATTGCACAAGTCAGGGATTTAGATGCACGCTCATTGATTTGTTCTACAAGATAAATGTGAGATATGGCAAGAATATACGATAATAGTAAAAGCCCGATTTTAAACAACCCATACGAGGAACCACGTCTGTATTACGATACGGATATGGATGGCAATCTCGACTATTCACATGTAATTGACGGACGTCGGCCTTTTACCACTTCTATTGATATTGTGCCCAAACATCATGAGCAGATGCAAATGTTTGGGGGATCGGATTTTGAAAACACAGACCCTAATGCTGCGTTTATCAATGAAATCAGGGAGCAGGTTAAGAAGTGGAGAGAAAACAATTACGCAGGAGTTACACGTGTTACCCGTGAGTTGCTGAACTATTGGTTTAAGAATCCAGAGCGGCAGTGGCATCTTCAGTTGTTCTATTGTCAGCGTGAAGCCATTGAGACTGCCCATGTGGAAATACAAGGCATGGATATGTACGACCCCATTCAGGACCGTGTAGCCGAGCGCAACATTGCAGACATCGCTTATTGGGAATTGGATGACCATTATAGCGGTACTGAGTTTCGTGTCCGCAGCATCCATTTCTGTGGTGGCGACAAGAAAGAGTTTGCTGCATGGAAGAAAGGTTTGGAAAGCGTTGCACCTAAGAAGGCCAAGAAGAATGTCGAGCGCACCTTGCGTATGGAGTTCCCCGATGATGTCTGGGACTCCCTCTATGATTTCCGCTCAGCCCCCATCAAATACGAGCATGGCCGCCAACTTGCCGTCCGTGTAGTCTCGCAGTTTGGCGAAGAGAGTACCAAAGTCATCACGATGGAGTAAGGTGTAGAAAGTTATTTTGGGTTGCTGATGCGCTCGATACAGAGTGTGTACAGACGGTGGCAAATAACTACTCCAACAACCGTGCCCGTAAGTTCCTTGAATGGTTTACTTATAGCGACAACAGCATTGACGGACAAAGCAAGAAATATGAAAAAAATATTGTTGCCGGCATCCAGGCAGTCGTGAGGACATCACGCCAGCCGTGGTAGAAGCTTTCAAGGAGGCTGATGCCATCGTGGCTATAAGTATTAATTCTCAAAGCTCACAAAGTCATACAGTAGAAACTAAAAACAGATTATCTTATGAAGAAGTTTTTATCTTTGGTATTATTGATGATGATAGGCCTGATGGCCTCGGCACAACAGGTAACCGTGCTCGACCAACTGAGGGCTGACCTCAGAAAGGGCTATGGCAACGATTATCTCTATTCCTTTACCACGCCTCAGCTAACAAAGGCGCCACGCGGTTACAAGCCGTTTTACATCAGCCACTACGGCCGCCACGGTTCACGCTATTACTGGAATTCATTTCTCTATCAGGAACTGGACAGTCTCTTGACTACGGCCCATCAAAAGCAACTCTTGACGACAGAGGGCGAAACCTTCTATGAGAAGTTCATGGCTGCCAAGGAGGAACTCAAGACGGGTGTGAGCGAACTGACGCAAGTGGGCTGGGAACAGCATCAGCGCATAGCACGGACGATGTACGACAACTTCCCTGAGGTGTTTCGGAAGGGAGGCAACGTGCTGGCCATTTCCTCGCTGTCGGGCCGTTGTGTGCTCAGCATGTCGGCCTTCTGTCAGGAACTGGTGCAATGCAATCCGAAGATTGAAGTCCGTGAACAGTCCTCGCGCTTCACCCTCTACGGCGTCGTACCCACCGACAAGGAGAATCCCCTGCGTCGGAAGTTCCCCAGGGTCAGCCCCCGCTTTGAGAAAAACCGTAACCAGTTTGACTATCGGGATTCTCTGAACGAGAAGGTCATCTCGAGAGTGTTCGTCAACACCGAGGAGCTACCGGGCAACATGCGTCATACGGCCAGCAACCTCATCAACCTCTATATGTCGCTGCCCAGCATCAGCCACGAAGGAATGATGGGGAACATCATCACCGACGAAGAGATTGCAAGGCGATGGGAATCTTCAAACCTCGGCTCCTATTCCTGGGTATTCGGCCCTCAATACGAAATGATTCCAATCCTTGAGGACATCATCAAAAAAGCCGATGCCGTCATTACACGCAGTAGTGACCATATTGCCGACCTGCGCTTCGGCCATGACACATGTATCGGCCCTCTGACAGTGCTCATGGGTATCAACGGTGCTGACAGTGACCCAGAGGACCCGTATGAGGTGAAGAACATCTACCAGAACTGGCAGACCTGCAAGGCATCAAATATTCAACTGGTATTCTATCGTGGCAAGAAATCCTCTGACGATATTCTCATCAAATGCCTGCTCAATGGTGTTGAGGCAAAACTCCCTCTGCCGACTGACATATATCCATATTATAAATGGTCTGACTTCCGCCAGTTCTATACCGACCGCTGCAAGGCTCACACCCCTTCGGAATAGCAATCATCTATGAAATATAAAGACCTCCCTGGGAGGGGCTTGGGGAGGCCTAACACTCCACACCTTACTTTTTTGAAAAACAAAAACCGAGTAGGAAGAATTATCCTCCTACTCGGTTTGTTTTGTACAACGATAGTGCTTATTTCAGCTCAGCGAGGTACTTGATGGTGCGAACCATCTGGCTGGTGTAGCTGTTCTCGTTGTCGTACCAAGCAACAACCTGAACGAGAGAGTTGCCGTCGCCAATCTTGCTGACCATGGTCTGGTTGGCATCGAACAGCGAACCGAACTTCATGCCGATGATGTCAGAGCTGACGAGCTTCTCCTCGGTGTAACCGAAGCTCTCGTTGGCAGCAGCCTTCATGGCAGCGTTGATGTCCTCAACAGTCACCTCACCCTTCACAACAGCGTGCAGAATAGTGGTAGAACCAGTGGGAGTCGGAACGCGCTGGGCAGCACCGATGAGCTTACCGTTCAGCTCGGGGATAACGAGACCGATAGCCTTGGCAGCACCGGTTGAGTTGGGAACGATGTTCTGGGCACCGGCACGGGCACGCTGAACATCACCCTTGCGCTGAGGACCGGCGAGAATCATCTGGTCGCCAGTGTAAGCGTGTACGGTTGTCATGCTACCGCTCTGGATAGGAGTGCAATCGTTCAGAGCCTTTGTCCTAGGAGCCAGACAGTTGGTGCTGCAAGAAGCTGCAGAAATCACCTTATCGGCAGGAGTCAGAGTCTTGTGGTTTACGTTGTAAACGATGGTGGGCAGGTCGTTGCCAGCAGGAGCAGAGATAACAACCTTCTTAGCACCAGCTGTCAGGTGAGCAGAAGCCTTCTCTTTAGAGGTATAGAAACCTGTGCACTCCAAAACAACGTCAACGTCCAGCTTACCCCAGGGGAGCTCAGCAGCGTTAGGAATAGCGTAGATAGTGATCTTCTTACCATCAACAACGATGTAATCCTCACCAGCCTCTACAGTGTGCTTGTTCTCACCGAACTTACCGGCGAAACCACCCTGAGCGGTGTCATACTTCAACAGGTGAGCCAGCATTTTGGGGCTGGTCAAGTCGTTGATTGCTACTACTTCATAACCTTCTGCCTCGAACATCTGACGGAAAGCGAGGCGACCAATACGGCCGAAACCGTTAATAGCTACTTTTGTCATAATTACTACTAAATTTTATAAATTGGGTTATTATTTTATTGTCTATATCAAGAAAATCATGTCTTTTCGACACTTTTTTTTA
>JAILAA010000058.1 GCA_024681875.1 Prevotella sp. | reverse complement strand
ATACATTATTCATATCTCAATTAACCAATAATCTTTTCTTCCAACAATTCTTTGATCAATCCCTCAACATCAGCATCAGAAGCCGTCAAAGTCTTCGACTCCTTAGCCTGGAACACGATGTTCTTGATGGCCTTCACCTTGGTGGGAGAGCCAGAAAGACCGCACTGCTGCACATCGCCGTTGACATCGGCCACGCTCCACTGGTTCAGTGTCAGATAAGGACGCTCCTCATAGAGGTTGTCATAGGCCGTACCTTCTGCGGGTCTTTCCATGGGGCAGGTGGCGCGCTTGTACTTCATCACCAGCTTGGCGTTCTGCGGACGGCAGGGAGCAGCGCTTCCGTTCACGGTGATCACTACGGGCAGCGGAGCCTCTACAGTCTCCACGCCACCGTCGATGACACGCTTGATAGTAGCCTTGCCATCCTTCACGCTGAGCACTTCCTCGGCGTAAGTCACCTGGTTGAGGCCCAGCTTCTGAGCCACCTGAGGACCCACCTGAGCGGTATCGCCATCGATAGCCTGACGGCCACCAATCACGATGTCCACGTCGCCAATCTTCTTGATAGCGGTAGCAAGGGCGTAAGAGGTTGCGAGAGTATCAGCACCAGCAAACAGACGGTCGGTCAGCAACCAACCAGTATCGGCGCCGCGATAAAGTCCCTGACGGATAATCTCACCTGCACGCGGGGGACCCATCGTGAGGATTCCTACAGTAGAGCCCGGATTCTGTTCTTTCAGGCGAAGGGCCTGCTCCAGGGCGTTCAAGTCTTCGGGGTTGAAGATGGCGGGAAGGGCGGCACGATTCACAGTACCTTCAGCGGTCATGGCGTCCTTGCCCACGTTTCGGGTGTCTGGCACTTGTTTGGCCAGTACAACAATTTTTAAAGCCATAAATAATAAAATATGTTATTCTGTTATTCTGTCTGAAAACGCAAAAGCGGCTGCAAAATTACTACTTTTTGCGCACACAGCCAAATTTATGGCACAAAAACCATCGTTTTTTGCACAAATGACCTGCCTTTGTGCAGATTTGTTTAAATCGCGACGTGGTCTAAACAAATATTTATTCTTTATTTTAAACCCTTTTACCATGAAAACAAATCATTTTTTTTGAAAAAAAATTGTTCGTTTCAGGAAATAATCGTATCTTTGCCCAAATTATAAAACTACTACAACATGAAACGTCTATTTCTCTACTTTACACTGATGATCCTGAATTTGCTTCCACTTTGTGTTCATGCTCAGGAATTTGATACGGGATTGGTACGCCTGAAGAGCAAGCGTACGAGTTGGTATTTGTCAACAGAAAAGAATGGAACTGCTACCACAACAGCGAAGAATGCTGCGAAGCTGAGCCAAGTATGGATTTTGGAGTCTTACGGAGATGGCTATTACCTGCGCAGCGCTAACACGGGCGAGTACCTGCAGGCTGAATATACCACGCCCGCTGCGAACAAGACACGGCTCTACATCCGCAAGAGTCCCAACGCCACGGGTGCAGCAAAATTCTGGAACATTTCATCGAAGAGTGACTTCTCTGGCTCTTACTTTCTGAACACCAACACCAGCCATGCCCTGTTCAGTTATTCTATGGACGAAGGCTGCGACTGGTATATAGAGGCTGAGACCCAATTCACCGAGGCTGATGTGATGACCAGATTACAGGAGGTCACTCATTTCACCCGAGAGCTGAAGGAAGGCGCCTATTACCGACTGCGCAGCATTTATGGCCGTGTGCTTACCGAGGGCAGTGACCTCTCGACAAAGGAGCCCGACGACACCAACTACAGCCAATACTGGCAACTGCACCACTCTGACACGGGATGGAGCATACAGGCGGTCATCACCCAGAAATTCATCCTGCGTCAGACACAGCAAAGTACGCCCTATCACATGGGAGCGTCTCAAGTTTTCTTCAACATCAATACTGTAGGCGACAAATGGGATGCCACCTGGACTATCAGGTATGGCACAGACTGGGGAGGTCTGCACGACGCCACGACACAGGGGCATAATGTGGTCTACTGGAGCATTGACGCAGATGCCAGCGTATGGAACTTCGAAGAGGTGGAGTTGGATGAGGCCCTGCTGGAGCAGATTCGCCAACAGCAGGCCGATTACGACTATCTGGTGAAGAACAAGGCCGCCTTACAGCAGCGCTTGAACAATTTGTTTGAAGACAAGGCCTGCACCACGCTGAAGGCCGATATCCAGGCACTCAGTGATGAGGCACTGGCACAGAATGAAGATTTTGCTGCCCTGTCTTCCGCTATGCAAGCAATGGTGCTGAAGGTGAAGAACAACACCTGGCAGCAGTTCACCAACCAGGCCACGGGCTATACGGCAGGCTATGAGCAATTCTTCCGCGTGGCCAGTTACCAGTCCTACAGCAACTACGAGACCATGGCCGATGCCAACAATTTCACCATGAGCAACACCTTCGGCCGCTTGTCAAATCCCACGGGCATCGTGGCTAACCCAGGCGACATCGTCTACGTCTATGTGGGAGCAGGTCCCAAGGCGGGTGCCACGCTGATGATGGAGGCTGTAAGCACTGATGGCGTGCCAGGCAATCATCCCACGGGCGAGACGACTACGCTGAGGGCAGGACTCAACCTGCTGCGCTATTCTGAACAGAAGATGCTCTACGTCTTCTATCAGGTGACAGACCCGCAGAAGATGCTCAGCGACTACCCTGACATCAACATCCACATCGAGGGCGGACAGCTGCAAGGCTACTGGGACGCTACGCGCGGTATGACCAACGCCGACTGGAAGCTGCTGCAGAGGAGTCTGCTGAAGGCAAGCCCCGTGCTGAACCTGAAGACGCAGCACCTGGTGTTCTGCATGGGCACCACCTTGGTCAAACAGGCTGAGCCCAACGAGATGGAGGGCCTGATGCGCATCTGGGACCGCATCGTGGTGAACGAAGAGCGCTACATGGGCGTCGAGGACTTCGAGGGCCGCTACCGCAACATCTGGAACGCTTTCAGCGGTGCCAGCTCCTACATGCACGCTACCACCTACGGCACATGGTACGATGAGTCAACCATACCGACGGTGATGAACTATAATAAGATGAGGCAGCCCGGCAGCATCTGGGGGCCCAGCCACGAGATAGGACACAACCATCAGGGCAGCATCAACGTCATCGGTACGACGGAGAGCTCGAACAACTTGTTCTCCAACATCAACACCTTCGAACAGGGCATTATCACCACACGCCGCCAGCTTCCCGTCGACGTGTTCTGGGAGTTGAGCAAGGGTACCCGCTGGCTGGAGCGCAATATCTGGCAGACCACCAGCATGTTCTTCCAGCTCTACCTCTACTTCCACGTACAGCATCATAACGACCAGTTCCTGCCTAACCTCTTCCGCACCATGCGTAAGAATCCCATCAACAAGAGCACGGGCAGTGGCAGCACTGACTACCTGCATCTGGCTAAGATGATCTGCGACGTGGCACAGGCCGACCTCTCAGAATTCTTCGAGGCCTACGGCATGTTCGTGCCTGGTACCAAGGTGCATGTCAGCGACTACGCCGAATATGACGTCACCACCACGCAGGCACAGATCAATGCTGCTCGCAAATATATGCAGAGGTATGAGCAGAAACTGGGCAACATCATGTTCATCGACGACCATCTGCAGCCGATGAAGCCTGCTGACCCCAACAACATCTTTGAAGGCCTGCCCGCCACTGCCAACGGGTTGAAGAAGAACAATCTGGACCAGCACAACGAAGTGGCTGAATACGCCAGCCTGCCTATTGGCGTGACTGGCGACTACGAGCTATTCACCGATGACGCCCCCGATGTCGTGGACGACTACTATACAATCTCGTCCAACGGGAAGACCATCACTTTCCGCGGCACTAACTATGCTGGGCATAAATTCTATGACGCACAGGGCAACCTCATCTGGGCCACTAACGCCCGAAGCGTCGCTCTGCCACAGGCAGTCCTCAACTTAGGCATCGCCAATGTCACCATCAAGACGGCCATGTACAATATGAAGGATGTTGTCTGCACTGACACGAAGCCTAACCCCGACGGTATCGTGACCATACAGACCGATGCAGACCACAAGGATATTCATAACCTGCAAGGCCAGCGCCTGCAGCACGCTAATGCCCCTGGCGTATACATCGTCAATGGAAAGAAAGTCTATGTCCGTCCATAAAAGATAGTCGACCTTTTTTACAATATTTAAATAACGAAAACTTACTGAGTATGAGAAAAAACTCACTAAAAACACTCTTCCTCACTGCCACAATGGCCGTGGGGATGACGGCACAGGCACAGACTGACGTCACCAGCCAGTACATTGTCAATCCCGGATTCGAAGACTGTACCCCGTCTGAAGGCAATCTTGCCACATCGAAAGATGGGCTCGGTGTTGACTATTCCGATTCAGGCTGGACATTCTTGTACGACCAGCAGGCAGAGACATGGTCAATGTCTGCAGTTTTTGCCTATGGAAGTGACGGTCAGATTAACGGTGCACCAATTCCTGCTGCCGACAATGCAGGAAATAGCGGAAATGCTTTAGGCATCTCCGTTGGATGGTCTCATGCCTTCTACTATCAGTCCACCAATCCCATTACCTTGCCCGCAGGACATTACGACCTGAAAGTCTATGCTTACAATGCCAATAACGGTGCACAGAATTTCAAGTCGCTCTTGGGTTTTGTGCCTACCGAGGGAACTGCAATCTTGTCAAAAAAGACCTCATTCACATCAGGAGAATGGGTGACAGATGTTGTTTCATTTGACATTACGGAACCCACTGAGGGTAAATTCCAAATTGGCGGACAGGCCATTTCCGGTGGTTCAGGAGCAAATGCCAAGATTTTCTTCGACAACATTACCCTGACTCTGACAGACTTCCTGGAAGCTGCTAAAGACGCCCTACAGGCAGAAATTGATAAAGCCAATGCTATGGCAGATATTTACAAGAATGCTGATGAGGATGCCTTGAGCCAGCTCAATCAAGCTATCAGTAATGCTTCAGCAGCTCTCAACGCTACAACGGTTAGCGAAATTAATGATGCCACCACAGCCTTGCAAGCAGCTGAGAATGAATTCAAGCTTAGCATTCGTGTCGCTTATGATGGTGTTGCCTATATCATTGATGCCGTATCTGGACTTTATGTCGCAGCCGGCCATGATTGGGGTACACGTGGAATCGTAAACGAATTAGGCCTTGACATGATATTCACTTCCAATGAAGATAAAACCGTAACTATTGACACACAGGTTTTTGAAAAAGAAAACAAGCACTTCTTGGGAAGCAACCTTTACACAGACTCACCTGCCTATAACTGGATACTTGAGTATGTTGGCTTTGGCTTCTTCATAACCAATGGCAATCAGTACCTCAGCATCGACCTGAACAACAATCTGGTGATGAGTGACACCCCGCGCGAGTGGATTATCGTTACAGCAGAGGGAGTTATGGAGCAACGCTTGTCAGAAATGGCCGAGGCAACAAAGGAAACCCCCGTCAATGCAACGTTCTTACTGAAGAATCCCAACTTCAACCGCAATGACAAACGCAGCGACTTTTGGACGGTTAGTGAGGATTGCACCAATAATAATCTGAATGGCGGTAACAACGTGAATAACTGTGCTGAGAGCTTCCACAGCATTTTCACCATCAGCCAGACAGTAGAGGGTGCACCTGCCGGTATCTATGAGATGACCGCCCAGGGCTTCTATCGTGAGGATAAGGTGGATGGTGAGATTACGACAGTTGACCTGCCCGTATTCTTTGCCAACGAAGAGACAGCAACTTTCCCTGTCATGGGTGAATTGCCTGACCATGACGGAAGCAATGGAAACAGTATGAGCGATGCCTCTGTAGAGTTTGCCGAAGGCAAGTACACCATTGAGCCTATCCAGTTCACCGTTGCTGAAGACGGCCAGATGACTGTAGGCACACGCTTGGAGCAGAGCACCAACCTGTGGTGCATCTTCGACAATTTCACTCTGATGTATTTTGGCAGCGGTATCACCGATGGCATCGAGACGGTGAACAAAGTCAGCACAAAGAGCAATGCCATCTACAACCTCCGCGGACAGCAGGTGAATAATGCCACCAAGGGCATCTACATCATCAATGGCAAGAAGGTGGTGAAATAAACAGCCAAACAACTCCTCGTCAGATATTCTGACTTGGATATAAGAAAAAGTGACTTACTTTTCACAAAGAGTAAGTCACTTTTTTTGGCGTTATTTGCTGTTGTGCTTCCTGATGATTTGCAGGGTGGAGCTGTCGCAGTCGAAGACGCTGTTCAGGCCCTGCGCCTCCTGTGCAGGATCGCCGCAGTAAGGGTCGCCCACCTGCCACTGCTCGTGCATAGGACGGGCCTCACCGCCCCATCCCCAGAAGTTGCAGCCGCGCACGGTGCTGTCGCTCATAGCCATCGAGAAGATGTAGTCGTAATACTGGTCGCGGGCTGTGGTCGGCGAAGCGCAAGCAAACTGAAAACCGTCACGCGGATAGCCGAATTCTTCTATCACTAAAGGCTTCTGCAGCTTTTGCGCAATGCGCACGTGCTCTTTCAGATATTCGCCCGAGTTGTCGCAGGCCCGACCGATGTTCTCCTTCAGCGAGTCGGCCTTTGCCCAGTTCCAGTTGTAGGGCCAGATGTGGGCGTTGAGGTAGTCGATGTTCTCGTCGGCCGAGACGCGCTCATATAATAATGTGTCGCCCTCGCAGCCCCAGATGCCTTCCGAGCCGATGCTGATGAGATGGTTCTTGTCGAGACTGCGGATCAATGCCGAGGCCTCGCTGAGCCACTGTGCAAAAGGTTCCTTAGCCTCTTTGCTGAAGGCACGCGGCTCATTGCCTATCTGCCACGCCATGATGGTGGGGTCTTCAGTGTAGGCCACGTTGGTGTAGCGATTGGTGCGGCCGATGATGAAGCGCACATAGTCGTAGAACAGCTGGTGGGCCTTCTCATTGGTGGCATATTTGCTCATGGCCTGCATGAAAACCCCGTATCCTGCTTCGTTGGGGCGCGGCTGAGGCCCTTCGCCTGCCTGCTCCAAGTAGAAGCCGTAGCCGCCGCTCCATTCCCATGAGTTGTTCAGATAGAGCACGGCCTTCATATTCCTCTTGCCCATCTCCTGCAGCAGATAATCCAAACCAGCCAGTATGGTGTCGTTATAGACGCCAGGACTGACCTGCAGCGTGGGCTCCACCTTCGTGGTGACGCCGCGCTCGCCGTCGCTGCCCACGAGGATGCGCAGGTTGTCGAGGCCCAGCTCATGCAGCTTGTCAAGCTCGCGGCAAAGGCGCTCGCGGTTGCCGCCCTGTCCCTCGCTGCCGAGGATGGCGCCGTACCAGAAATTCGTGCCCACGAAGCGATAGTCGTGGCCGTCGACGACAAACGACGAGCCCTGGCGTTGCACGAAGGGGCTGGCGGTTTCCTGGTCTGTGGACTTGTTAGTGTTCTTGCAAGCGGTAAGGCTGGCGATAAGCATTACCAGCAACAGGGTTAAGATACTAACCCCACCCCTCACGCCTCCCTTATAAGGGAGGGGAGTGTCTGCGCGTCTGAAAACAATGTTCATGCTTTTGATGTTTTCTTATTCTTTCTCCATTCTAAGAAGATGATGCATAGGAGCAACAGCACGATGACGGCCATTGCGATGTAGGCGATGGTCTCAGTGGTGTTGATGGTGGCGGGGTGGAAGTCCAGCTCCACCTTGTGCTTGCCGCCATCGATATGGATGGCACGTAGCACGTAGTTGACACGACCCACGTCTACAGGTTTGCCGTCGACGGTGGCCGTCCAGGCGGGATAGTAGATTTCTGAGAAGACGAGCACGCCACCCGTCTGGCTCTCCACATTGTAGACGAGGTGGTTGGGTGTGTAGCTCTCCAACGTGGCGGTGGAGGTGCTGTCCTGCTGTGCGGCCTGCCCTATGACTTTCTCGAACTGCTTGTCGGCTACGGCCTCGTGGCGCAGGTCTGTCTGTTCCAATGCAGCCAGCTCCTCATCGGGTGTTGCCACATAGTTCACCTTATCCACAAACCATGCGTTGCCGCATGTGTTGTTGTTCTGCATGGGCATAAGACCCTGAGGCGTCATCACTACCACATAGCGGGTGTTAAGCATGTTCAGCACGGGCATGAACATGTCTGTCGGTACGGAATCCAACTGATAGTTTATCTGTGGCACATAATAGTTGATGGCCATCATTTCGCGGATGATGCAACTGTCAATCAAGTCCTGATAGCGCTGCATCTTTGCGGCATGATAACCGCCTACGCTCTTATGGTAATAGCTGGTCTGGTTTTCGTTGAACACCGCGCTGAGCTGCCGCTCATCGTAGGGCATGTTCAGCACACGATAGTCAAGGGTCTTGTCCTGCAGCAGATAATCGTCAAGCGGTGTCTTGGCGTGCGTCTCCTCCTTGATGCTGTCGCTGCGGAACATACCGTCGTTCAGGTAGTT
>JAILAA010000049.1 GCA_024681875.1 Prevotella sp. | reverse complement strand
AAGGCCGATGAATTCTACTCTCGGACGATGGCACAGACGGAATTGGCAACGCCCATTCCCGACGCGCCGATGGCCGACCTCATCCGCTCACTCTGCGCTAAATATCCAGGCAAGATTCTGATGATAGACTTCTGGGGTATGGGCTGCGGCCCTTGCCGTGGTGCCATCCAAGCAAGTAAGGAACTACGTGCCGAGATTGCCAAGCGCGACGACGTGAAACTTATATTCATTGCTGGGGAGCGCACTGCCGATGGCAGCGACGCCTACAAGAAATACGTGGCTGAGTGGCTGGCCAATGAAGAGACCGTTTGCGTCACCAATGCCGACTTCACCCGTCTGCAAGAGCTGTTCCAGTTCAACGGCATCCCCCACTACGAGACCATCACCCCCGACTGCCGCCGCGTCCGTGACGACCTGCGCATAGACGGCTACGACAACTTCGACTACGAATTGACGAGACTGAAGGAAAGGCTGAAATAAAACCAAAATGAATATGAAGCAGACCATCATCACCGTACTGCTCGCCCTCGTCGCAATGGCGGGGCAGACACAAGAGATTAAAATGAACGAGGCATCGTTTAGTGACTATCTTCCTCTGCTTAATGCCAAGGGCTACAGGGCATACAGTTTCGATGTTAGCGCCATAAAAGGCAAGAATGTGAAGTTCAACATCAGGGAATATGTCAATGGGATAGAAGTGCAAGATTCTTCTCACTACTTCTTGTTCCCTTATACCTTCAAGGCAAATGGCGACAAGCTGGTTGTCGGCTTCCTCCCTTCAGAGACAGATTCTTTAGCCCTGTGTTGTTTCAGTTGGGAGAATACGGTTTCATTTACATCTTCTCTGAAACTCAAGCAAATCTACTGGGAGAGCGAAAACAAGTATATATACTCATATACTTCAAAACCCTTTGAGTTAACAATGCCATTGGAAGCGGATACCGTTATTCCCCTTGTCTGTTATTGCTCACACTGGTATGATGCGGAGTGGAAAGTGACCCGTTGTTGCGGAGATAACTTTATCAAACCCGACCTCTCGTCGGATATTCTAAAACACGTCCCACATTACTACGTCCTCGGAATAAAATTCTATTGAATCATGGACAAGAAAGCCATCCTTACCCTCCTGCTCGCCCTCGTCGCTTCAGTGAGCTACGGCCAGACGGACAGTACGAAAGTGGAAAAGAAAGAGAAGAAGGAGAAGAAGATATACGTCTACGGCACGGTGGCGGACAGCTTCACGAAGGCCTCCATCCCTGACGTGAAGGCTACGCTGATGCGCGAGGATTCTACCGTCGTTGACACCACGCGGGTATGGGAGAGCTACAGCTACAGCAGCGGCATCGGGCGCTCGGCAGGCAGCACGCGGTGGCATTTCGAGATAAGCCGCGAGCCGGCGAAGTACATCCTTAAGCTGGAGCACGAGAACTACGAGACGACCTACGCCGACTTCGAGATGAAGCAGGTGGGCAAGCGCCGTCAGGACGTCGAGGGACCAAAAATCTACATGAAGAAGGCGACAAACGCCAGTCATTTCGAGGGCGGCAACTTGGGCGAGGTGGTGGTGAAAGCCACAAAAGTAAAAATGGTGTGGAAAGGCGACACGCTCGTCTTCAATGCCGATGCTTTCAACGTGCCCGAAGGCTCGATGCTCGATGGCCTCATCAAACAGTTGCCGGGTGTGGAGCTGAACGATGACGGCGAAATCTTCGTCAACGGCAAGAAGATTGACAACCTGACGCTGAACGGCGCCGACTTCTTCAAGGGCAAGAACAAAATCATGCTGCAGAACCTGCCCTACTTCACCGTGAAGAACATTCAGGTCTATAAGAAGCAGACGGAGGAGAACAAATACCTCGGCATCGAAGACGAGGACAAGAAAGAATACACGATGGACGTGGTGCTGAAACGCGAATACAGCATCGGCGGCTCGGCGAACATCGAGGCTGGCGGCGGGACGAATAACCGCTATAAGCTGAAGGGCTTCGGCCTGCGCTTCAGCGACCGCACACGAGCGGTACTCTTCGGAGGTCTGAACAACATCAACGAGACGATGGAGTACAGCGGTGAGAACAGCAACTACAACGACAAGACAGAGCAGTCGGGCGACAACCACTTCAAGCAGGTAGGCGGCCAGTTCGTCTACCAAGCGCCGGAGGAGAAGCTGACCAACTCTACCGAGGTAAACGCCTCGTGGCGAAACGACCTGAGCGAGAGCCGCAGCAACAGCGAGACCTACCTCAACGGCGCCAGCACCTTTGGGCAGTCGGAGGGCACGGGGCGCAACCGCATCAGCAACTTCAGCCTGAGAAACACGCTGAGGGCCACAGGCAAGCTGCGTTTCTACTCCAATACGAATCTTACCTACTACAATAGTCACTATGAGGGCGAGGGCTGGAACGTGAGCACCGCCGATGCCGTCATGAAGGACAGCATCAACAGCTCGTGGTACCACTCACGCAGCAAGAGCAGTCAACTATACGGCAATGCCTACGCCTACATCGCCTACCGCCTGCCCTCGGGCGACTCGTTCACGTTCAATGTGCAGGGCAGCGGCAATCGCAGTCATAAGCCTGAGTCGATGAGCCTCAACGACTACACCTATCATAGATTAGGTACGCGCGACGTGCGCGACCGCCTAACGAAGACACCGAACTACAACCATAGCCTCAGCGCAGCGATGACCTACAACTACGAGTTGACGGAGCACCTGCGCATTGCGCCCACCGTGGAGATAGGCACGGACAAGAACCACAGCGACCAGCACGAGTTCCTGCGCGACAGCATCGACTACCTCTTCGACATGAAGAACAGCTACGAGCAATGCACACAAACCCTGCACCGCCGCGCAGGCCTGGACATTGGCTACAACAAGAATGGGGAGAAGTTCTACCTCGGCGTCTACACCGGCCTCAACGCCAACTTCCAGCGGCAAAGGATGAGCTATGACAGCCAGCCGCTGACCACCTCCGTCACCCGCTACTACACGCTGCTCTCGCCTAATGTATTCTTCTACCTCTTCAGCCTTGACAACCGGAAGAGTGTGACGATGCAATACTACCTTTGGCCCAGCACGCCACAGCTCACCGACCTCATCGACCGCCCCATCACCAGCGACCCGCTGAACATCTTCCTCGGCAACCCCGACCTGAAGAAGAGCGAGCAGCACACCTGGCACATAGACGGGCGACTGCGAAACGACAGCATCGACCAGACCATCAGCCTGGCGCTCAATGCCAACCTGACCCACAATGCCCGTACACAGGGCTACACCTACGACATGGCCACGGGCGTGCGCACCTATCGACCAGAGAACATCAGCAGCGGCAACTGGCAGCTGGGCTCAATACTGAGCTGGAGCCGCGCGCTGGGCAAGCAGAAGTTTTGGCACATCGACAACGGCCTGCGTCTCAACTACAACAAGAGCACCGGCTTGGCACTTACTACAGGCAGCACTAACGGAGAGTTGAGCCGTGTCGGCACCTTCACCGTCAACTACACACCCGCCATCCGCTTTCAGAAGAAAGACCTCTCCCTCAGCCTGAAGGGTGACGCCAGCTATCGCAACATCCACCGCAATATCACGCTTGGCGAGCAGCCCACCGACGTGTGGGACATTGCCTACGGCCTCAACGGCAGCTACAAGCTGCCCTGGGACTTTGCCTTCGAGACCGACCTGACGATGCACTCGCGCCGCGGCTATACCGATGCTGAGATGAACGACAACCGCCTCTACTGGGACGCCTCGCTCACCAAGTCATTCCATCAGGGCAAATGGCTCATCAAGCTGCGCGGCTATGACCTTCTCGGTCAGGTTTCCAATCTGCGCTACAACATCAACGCCCAAGGCCGCACAGAGACCTGGACCAACGCCATGCGGCGCTACGCCTTGCTCACCGTCGCCTACCGATTCTCGCAGAAACCAAAGAAAGAAAACAAAGAATTATGAAAAAGAAAACCATCATCACCGCACTGCTCGCCCTCTCATATAATTACTGAAATGAAACACCTGACACCATATCCCCAAAACGAAACATCCCTCTCCGTGAAAAAGAGAGGGATGGTGTATGGGGGTGGATTGATGTGGTTACATTCGTTTCAACAATTCCGCGAATTCTGCCAATGCAATGACATCGACATACGGAAATGGTGTTTGACGGAGTATATCAAAATGATGGTCGTTGGTGACAACATATCTGGCTCCAGCAGCAATAGCACAATCAACAAACTTGTTATCATCAGGATCTGCCTGAATCATCTGGAAATGATAGTAGGGGGTGATAAGTTCAACGAAAGGACTATTGACAATGGTCTTAACAATCAATTCTGCAGTCTCATAGTCTGTCAGACGTTGCAGAATCTCAAGGTACTCTTCCAGTATCTCATTGGATACACAAAGCACATGCTCCCCCTTCACCAGAGACTCCCAAACAATATGGTAACGACTCTGACGGGGTACGCTCTGAATCAGACTGTTAGTGTCAAGGACAATCAAGGACGAGTCATTTTGGAAGGTATCATCAAGTATACATCAGCTGATACACTTAAAACGGCCTATTCTTACAATACGAACGGTCAACTGGCAAATACGACCGACCCGATGGGAAACAACATGGCATACTCCTATGATTCACGCGGACGCATTTCCACACTTACTGATAATACAGGAACAACCGCCTATACCTACGACAATTTGGGACGCGTTGTGGGCGAGACATATCCCGACGGGAGTACAAAGCAATACACCTATGCTTGGGACTCTCCTTGCTATTCCGTTACTGTTACTAGTTCAAATGCGCCCACTGTAAAGACATATTTTGATGCGCGGAAACGTCAAACGCGTTCTTCGCAGAAACTGTATAATGGTACATTTGTTAAGACTGACCGATTATACGACAACTATGGCCTACTTCAAAAAGTGTCAGTACCCTTCACAGGTTCCTCTGCTACGCAGTGGACTACTTATGACTATGACTTCTACAACCGTACAACATCGCTTGAGGAACCTACGGGCCAAACTATCAATTACTCATATAGT
Source organism: Prevotella sp. (assembly GCA_024681875.1). The sequence continues at coordinate 3,225 of JAILAA010000049.1, read as the reverse complement.
GGAAACACGGTTACAGAAGATAACGGACAGAACACCTCGACGAAGACGTATGATGCGATGTCTCGTCTTATCGAGGTGGAGGATAATTCAGGAACTACAAGCTACACCTTACATGCCAACGGCAATCCCTTGGAAATAGACGTCCTTGGCAATAGTGTGTCATTCAGCTACGATGTCTACGGACGCCGAACGGCTATGAATGACCCAAGTCGTGGCACAACGACCTATGAGTATGACACAGCCGGGAATATATCAAAGATGACTGATGCTAATGGTAATGAGACGCAAATGACGTATGACAAGCATGGTCGCATGACCTCGAAACAGAACGAGGATTTCACAACAACCTATGCTTACAATAACATACTGAACAAACTGACATCTGTGTCGTCTACCAATGGCACGGCAAAGACGTTTACCTATGATTCCTATGGTCGTCTCACTGTCATGAAGGAGAACGCTACAAGCAGCATTTGGTTCCAGCAGGCACACACTTACGATACATCGGGGCATATTGTCTCTACTGCATATACATCTCACAAGGGAACGTTAGGTACGGAAAACTTTATCTATACTAACAACAACGTGTCTGAGGTAAAGTGGGACACCACAACCATATTCAGAGTGGGAGGAATAAGTGCTTTGGGATATCCCTCCAGTGTCTATACCGGACCATTACAACGAACCTATGGTTACTCTTCTGCCGGACAGCCTACTGCACGCGTTGTCCTAAACGGCTCAACACAAGTGATGAATCAGACCTTTTCCTATCACTCTACGACAGGCAATCTCATTACACGTAGTGACATCCTCGCCAACAAGACAGAGAACTTCAGCTACGACAGTCTTGACCGTCTGACTCAGTATGGTTCATCAACCGTCACCTATGACGACTATGGCAATATCACAGCTAAGAGCGATGTGGGCAGCTATGCCTACAACAACTATGACAAGCCTTTTGCTGTTACTGACGTAGCACTGTCGAACAACACCCTTTCATCACTCGGCACACAGACCATCAGCTATACCTCGTTTAATCGTCCGGCATCTGTCACGGTCAACAACTATACGGCAAACTATACATATAACGACAATTATGAACGAACATATATGAGGCTGATTGATAATTCGTTTATCTATCGTGGAAACGAAAACGATGATGCTGATGCCGATGATAATGACAGAACAACTGGCAGTGTCATGTTGACACGTTACTATCTTGGCGGTCGCTATGAATATGAAATGGGGTCAGATGGCAGCAGTGACGAGCGGCTCTATCTCAACGGTGACTATTACAGTGGCTCAGCAGTAGTTGTCAAAAGCAGCATATTACCTCAATTAAGGCCTGTTGTGTTCAGTAAAATATATTATATATGTCGTGACCATCTTGGCAGTATCACTCATATTTTTAGGTCTGACGGAACACTGCAGCAGAAACTGAGTTATGACGCTTGGGGACGCTTGCGCAATCCACAGACGCATGCTCTATATGCCCCAGGCAGTGAGCCTACTCTCTTCCTCGGGCGAGGCTACTGCGGTCACGAACACATGCAGGAATTGGGACTCATCAACATGAATGCCCGTCTCTATGACCCGTACCTCGGACGTTTCCTCTCTCCTGACAACTACGTCCAACTACTTGACTTCAGCCAAAGTTTCAACCGCTATAGCTATTGTTTGAACAATCCAATGAAATATACGGATCCTGAAGGAAACTTTTTTATAGGGACAATTATTTCAGCTGTTACAGATTTTATAGGGAACCTTTTTAATCATGGATTCAATGTAAGTCAATATGATTGGGACAGGACAATAAATGCCTGGAGAATAGACATGAGTATGTTTAGAGGAGATTTAGGACAAATACTTAACAAATGGACTTGGGGAATTGTTCAGTCAGGAATTGGCAATACCTTAGGACATGTCCTGAATATTTTAGGACAAGTCGATGATGTTTCCCACATGGATGGCATGGTTGCTTTGAGCGGAATAACAAAAAAAGGAGGAGCTTTTACTATCGGTCATTACAGTTTTGGTCCAGATGGTTATGAAGCGACATGGAAAGACCATCTTTTTGTTCATGAATATGGTCATTATCTACAAAGTTTGGATTTTGGACCATTTTACATACCTATTATTGGTGTTCCAAGTTTAGTAAGCGCGTCTGGGATTACAGGGCTTGACCATAATCTTCATTGGTATGAGGTGGATGCAAGTCGCAGGGGGGCTAGGTATTTTGACAAGAAATATGGCAGTGGGAAGGATGGTTATACATACCAAAATCCAGATTATTTTGATATTGACTCTTTTGAAAAAGGAGGCCTTTCCCCATATATAAATCCAAGAAGAAATGGAAATGATCAAGGAAAAGGTAATCCTATTTCTGGCAGCAGCTTTAATATCTTTGACATTCTGTCTATTTTCCTTATATAAATATAATATTGTCGATTTTGTAACGTTATATTCACGTGTTACATTTTTAATGATTTGATATGAAGAACTATATATTAAATATATTCAGATTGTTTAGGCTTCTTATAGTAGTGCCTGTCATATGTATTATTATGTCATGTGAATCATGGTGTAGCTATTGTTTCAATATTAACAATCTGACTAATGACAGCATAACAATTAAGACAACATCGTTAATATCAAATTATAATATTCAAATAACTAATTATGTTATAAGGAACCCCAATGAACAAGGATATAATGTTTATATAGACAATCCTACGGACACTATATTCACAATTCTTCCCCAGACAACTTTCTCAGCAAGGATAGGGTGGTATTCTCGCCATACAATGAAATCTATTCCAGAAAAAGATGGTGTAGTTCCTTTATGGACAATCATTAAAACTATGATAGTAAACGAGAATTCTATTAATCCTAATATTTGGAACAACGAACAAAAATGGGAAAAGAATGTTTTAGACGACGATGTATCCGTAATATATGAATTGGATTTACTGAAATATGGGGATCCCGAAGAAAGGTGGCCATGGATCTGTTCTTCAGAATCACGGTTCTAATGATCATTTTTAGAGAATAATATTTTGAGAACCTTGGGACTTTATTTCCCCTTCATTGAAATGATGCATCTGACACCATTACGCCTAAACGAACCATCACTCTCCCTGTTACGGAGAGGGATGGTGTATGGGAGTGGATTGATGTGGTTACATTCGTTTCAGCAATTCAGCGAATTCTGCCAATGCAATGACA
>JAILAA010000005.1 GCA_024681875.1 Prevotella sp. | reverse complement strand
CGCACCTTGCCTGCACGATAAGCCTTCTCCATCGCCCGCCACGTGCCGAACACGTCGCCGTAGGCCTGATGGATGAGCAGCAGGTCGATATACTCCGTCTGCAACTTGCGCAGACTCTCGTCGATGCTCTTGGCAGCCTTTTCCTCGCCATTGTTCGATATCCACACCTTCGTCACGAGGAACAGGTCCTCGCGCTTGATGCCGCTCTTGCGCCAGGCATTGCCCACGCCTTCCTCGTTCTGGTATGCCTGTGCGGTGTCTATCAGTCGGTAGCCCACGCTCAGGGCATCCGTCACGCACCGCTCACACTCGTCAGGGCTTACCAGAAACACGCCGTAGCCCAATGTCGGCATTACAACGCCGTTATATAGTTTGATGTACTCCATGATGCTTGAGTTCTTATAATGATGCTACAAGGATTTCCTTGATATCCTGCTCTGTCAGGGGCACGTAGGCATTCTCCAGTCCCTCGTTCACGGCAATGTGATGAGCCATCTCGTCGATGCGGCTGTCATCAATGCCAACCTCGCGCAGGTGCATGGGGATGTTGATGCTCTCGAAGAAAGCGTAAGTCGCGTCGATGGCTTTCTCTGCAATTTCCTGCTTGGGCAGCGTGGCGTCCATGCCGAACACGTTGATGCCGTATTTCACGAAGCGGTCGATGGTGTGGTCGCTGAGGATATGGCGCATCCAACGCGGGGTGATGATGGCCAGGCCCTCGCCGTGGGTGATGTCGTAGTAGGCGCTCAGGGCATGCTCGATGCCGTGGCAGGGCCATCCCGAAGGACTGTTGCCAAGTGCATATATGCCGTTGCAGCCGAGGGTGCAGGTGAACATCATCTCTGCCCGTGCGCGATAGTCCTCCGGATTCTCCAGACAAGCCCTGGCATTCACCATCAGGCTCTTCAGACCGGCCTCGCAGAATCCGTCATTCAGCAATGTGGAGTCCTCGCAGAAGTACTGTTCCATGATATGGTTCATGGCATCGGCACAGCCGGCTGCCGTCTGTTTTTTAGACACGGTGAACGTGTAGCGGGGGTCGAGGAACGAGCAGACAGGGAAGAGCAGCGGATCCATATAACCTATCTTGTCGTTGGTCTCCGTGCGGGAGATGACGCCGCCGCAGTCGTATTCGCTGCCGGTAGCAGCCAAGGTCAGTATATCGACGATGGGCAGGGCAGCCTGCGCCTTCACCTTGTAGGAAATCAGGTCCCATGGGTCGCCGTCGTATTTTGCTCCTGCTGCGATGGCCTTTGAGCAGTCGAGCACTGAGCCGCCGCCCACGGCCAGGATCACGTCGATGTCGTGCGCCTTGCAGAGACGTACGCCGTCGAGCACACTGGGGTCGTATTTCGGGTTGGGCTGTATGCCTGAGAGTTCTGTTATCTCGAAGTCCTTCAGCAGCTCCTTCACGCGGTCGTAGAGACCGATTCTCTTGATGCTGCCGCCGCCGCAGGTCAGCAACACACGCTTGCCGATGGCCGCCATCACTGCCGGCAGTTTCTCTATTGCATTCTCGCCAAACACGAGGCGAGTGGGGGTCATGTAATCAAAGTTCTGCATAGTCCTTATTACTTTTTACAGTTAATATCCTAATCCTTTCAGCCACTTCTCGACCTTTGCTTTTTCTGTGCGCACCTCATGGCCGTAGATGCTGAAGCCCTTCTGGACGTTGGCGCCAGGGAAGGCCTCCTTCACGTCCTCCACGCAGTTGGCGAGGCCTGAGCCCTCGTGGGTGGTGAAGGGGATGACGGTCTTGCCTTTCAGGTCGCCCCCGTGCTTCTTGAAGAAGGTGAACATCACCTGCGGATAGGTGCCCCACCACACGGGACCGCCGATGAAGACGGTGTCATACTTCGTCAGGTCGATGTCGCCCTCATACTCGGGCAGTTCGCCTTTGTTTGCCTCTTCCTTTGCCAGGTTGATGAGTGGGGTATAGGCCATGCCGTCATACTTGTGGGTGACGATCTCAAACTGTTCCGCACCTGTTATCTCACTGATGTAGTCGGCCACGATCTTCGTGTTGCCCACCTCGATGTTGCCTACTGAGTAGTTGTCTCCCGCATGTGAGAAGAACACCACCAATGCTTTTCCGTCCTTTGCCATAGCTGTTGTCTCGTTTGTTTTTGTTTCCTCATTTTCACCTGCCTCTTTTTTACTGTTACCGCCGCATGCAGTGGTGACCAGCATGCAGAAAGCCGAAGCAAGTATCAGTTTCAAATAGTTTGCCATATTATCCCAGAGTTTGATTTGTTGACCATTCGAAATGCTGCTCACGCTCGCTGATCCACCAGCGGCCGTCAATCTTCTCGTACTTGTCATAGTAGCGTACGGCATGGGTGGTCAGCACGTCCTTTCCGTCCTGCTCAGTCACCAGCGTGGCCAGAGCGTAGCATGTGCCTGTGGCATGCGTCTCGTCAACGAAGTCCACGTTCTGCTGTCCGTTCATGTGGAACGACACCTTGGCGGCACCGAAAGCCTTGTACTGGCGGATCATGTCTTGCACGTCGCGGGCTTGCATTCCCAGCTTGCCACCAAAATAGACATTCAGTTTGATGTCCGGTCGGAAAATCTCCACGTAGCAGTCCTGGTTGTTCTTGTCACTCTCTGTTGCATAGAAGTCTACTAAAGCCTTCAACTCCATGCGGTCTTGCATTCTGAAATCCATTATCTTGTTGTTTTTAAGTTTCACGCTGCAAAGATGCGATTAAGCGAGAGCAGAGTCAAACCTGTTTGAACCATGCCGAGCGTGAGCATCTTCGCTGTTGATTATTTCCGACTGCAAAATTACGGTGATTTTTCGATACTTTGTTTGCATTTTTTGCGCCACGATTTTCACTTTTTGCGCAAATGTTTTTATGTATGGAAAAAAATGTATAATTTTGCCCAATAACAGTAGTGACATGAAGATAGATTTTCAATATTCCACAGACTTCTACGGAATGAATTCGGTTGAGTTGGGCAACGCATGCATGCACCTGCTTTGCCTGGAAGGGGAGGGGAGTTTTGTGTTCAACGAGCATTGTTATCACATCGTGAAGAACGACCTGGTGGTGATACCGATGCCCGACCGGGTCGGCAACCTTGCGGGGCATGACGATTTGCAGGTGGAATGGTTTGCCGCCGACTACAAGTTCCTTCAGGGCCTGCTGCCGTCGAACAACTACAGCATCGGAGGCAGCATCTCGCTCAACCAGAACCCAGTCATCTCGCTCACTGAGGAACATGCCGACCATATTCTTGCTGACTTCCACCGGCTTCGCGACCGCATGGGTGACAGGCACTTGTCGTTCTACCGTGAACTGATGGGGAGTCTCTGCCTGACGATGATGTACGACATCTTCGAGTCCCACGCCCAGCGGGAAGCCACAGACTCGCATACCGACCGCACGGCCTATATCGTGAAACAGCTCATGGCTCTGCTTGCCACTGGCATCAGCCGCACGGAGCGTAATGTGGGCTATTATGCCGAGCGTCTGAACGTTTCGCCAAAATATCTCTCTTCCACCATCAAGCGTGTGACCGGCCACAGTGTCACCTCGTATATCGACCGGCATACCATACCCATACTAAAGGACTATCTGGATGACGAACACCTGTCGCTCACCCAGATAGCCGAATTGATGAATTTCACATCGCTATCGTACTTCAGCCGTTATTGCACGAAGCATCTCGGCTTGTCGCCCAGTGATTACCGCCAAAGTCTGCAGCCGAAGTATGACTGAATGCTTGTCCTACTTTTATGGAACATACCAATTCGACATGGCATGCGGTGTTTTCGGATGATTAGTAGTTGTCAATTTGCCAGTCAAACACCTCTTCGTCCGTCGCTTTGGGATACTGGTGTTTTTCGGTCAGTTCCGCGACGGTGAAGGTT
>JAILAA010000161.1 GCA_024681875.1 Prevotella sp. | reverse complement strand
CGTTTAATGTCATCGTTGTTTTGTTTGCTTTAAATGTTTCGTATATGAATAAAATTCTTTTTTCTTTACACTAAAACCCCGCAAAAACCGGGTATTAAGAAACGCTTTAATCGGATATTAAGAAACAGAATGACCAAATCTTAATATCCAATCAAATGAAGTATTAAGAAACGATATTTCCTATATATAAGGGGTATTTTCTGAAAATAAAAAATCTTGTCATTTCCTGTCATGTTGCTTCGTTTTATAAAATCGCGCCAGAAAACCACGCGGTCTTCAGCCGCGTGGATGAATGGCGCAGGGTGATTACTCTATTGCGGCCTTTCAGCCTTGGTTCTCTATGTAACGCTGTATCGTTTCCTGACTGACGTTGCCGACAGAGGACACGAAATAGCCCTTCGTCCAGAAGATGTTGTGACCGCCCCAGTAGAAACGGCGCACTTCCTGCGGATGGCGCAGCCATATCCTTGCACTGCTCTCCTGCTTCAGCCGTCGCACAATCATCAATGGCGACAGCTTCGGCGGTGCGGACACGAGCAGATGCACATGATCCTTGTCCGTCTCCATCACCTCGATGTCGAAGTCCGACTCCTGCGCTATGTCGAGCAGTATGTGCTTCATGCTCATGCCGACATTGCCGACAAGAGCCTTCCTGCGATACTTGCACACCAGTATGACGTGGTATTTCAGCAGGTACTTTGAATGGTTCTTCGAGAGATATTCCCGTTGTAAGTCCATAGGTTTTGAGATTTTCCATGTCAATATAAGAAATAATTGTAGAAATGTAAGGATATTCAAAAGTTTCTTCGTATCTTTGCACCGTCACAACAATACAACCGATGCAACTGGGAGCCGTATAAGCCCCGACGCACGAAGCCGTTTGGGGCTGTCTTTTTGCCGATACCGAAAGGATGAAGCATAAGGCGGTTGTCTCCCTTACATAACCAGTTGCGTTGTGAAGTTGTGACAAACTTGGGACGGCAGCCGCCTTTCCCGTTGCCATAAGTGAGTGACTATGCAGAGAGCGTACAAATACAGAATCTACCCGACAGAGGAGCAGGAGGTGTTGCTGGCCAAGACCTTCGGATGTGTCCGCGTTGTGTGGAACTGGGCGCTCGACGTGAAGTCCACAGCATATAAGGAGCACGGGGGAAGCATCAGCACCAACACGCTCATCAATCGCATGAAGGCCGAGCTGAAAGCGGAGAAGGAATGGCTCGGCGAGGTCAACTCGCAGTCGCTCCAGATGAGCATCCGCAATCTGGGTACTGCCTACGACAATTTCTTCCGTGGCACGGCCCGGTTCCCGAAGTTCAAGAGTAAGCACGACCGCCAGAGCTTTCAGTGTCCGCAGCATTGCAGCGTTGACTTTGAGCACGGCACCATCAGCATCCCCAAGGCGAAGGACATCCCAGCCGTTCTGCACCGCCGCTTCCGTGGCGAGGTAAAGACCGTCACCATCAGTCGCACCACCACCGGCAAATACTATGCAAGCGTGCTGGTCAACGATGATGTGCCTACGCCCAAGAAGCCGACCACAAGCGACGAGCATACCACCATCGGCATCGACGCAGGGCTGAAGACCTTCGCCGTCCTTTCCGACGGCAGGGAGTTTGAGAGTCCGCATTTTGCCAGGAAGGAGGCCCGCAAGCTGAAGCTGTTGCAGCGCAGGCTGTCGAAGAAGACAAAAGGCAGCTGTGCCTACCGCCGAGTGAAGCAGCGGATAGCGAGACTCCACGAGCGCGTCACCAACCGCCGCACCGACTACCTCCACAAGATTTCCCACCAGCTGACGCACGAAAGCCAAGTGCGAACCATCTGCGTGGAGAACCTGAACGTGAAGGGTATGCAGCGCAACCATCACCTTGCCAGCAGCGTCAGCGATGCCAGCATCAGCGAGTTCATGCGGATGCTGGAGTACAAGTGCGAGTGGCAGGGCGTGCGCCTTGTCAAGATAGGCCGTTTCGACCCTTCTTCTCAGTTGTGTCATGTCTGTGGTCATCGTTACTCTGGTTTGCGGCTGTCGGAGCGTGAGTGGACTTGTCCGTCGTGCGGTACTCACCACGACCGCGACCTCAATGCCGCTATCAATATCAAAAACTTCGGCCTCGGTTTGAATGAGGCCCTACCCTCGGAGCGAGGGAAAGTCAAGCCTGTGAAGCAACCTCCTGTGGACGACCGCTGCCCTGTGCAGCCTAAGAAGCAGCGTTGCGCCGAAGCAGGAAAAGCGAAGGTTCATCGGGACCCGAAGCCACGCAGTCTTTAGCTGCGTGGTAGTTCACAATTCCTTGAATAATTCCAGCTGTGTCGCATGGAGGAACCTGACTGGTGGCAGTTTCTCATCCCTGCGTTGCCATGTGCCACACGATTCGTCCGGGCGTACTGAGCAGTCCGCATCCTGTCCCTGATACAACCAATCTTTGTTGTAGCATTGAGGCAGTTCGTGGTAGGGCGAATTGTAGGCATTCAGGCAGTTGGCGCATGTGCAGGTCATACATTCTTCCGTTTAGAGTTCTTTTACAAAGTTTTCAATATTGGCAATCTCGTCTTCCACGAGTTTCGCCATCAGCGCATTAAAGGTATCCTCCCCGATGGATGCTTCTTTCACTTTATCGCCGATACGTACCACAACCTTTACTTCGGCACTTGTCACATAGCTGCTCAGGAGGTCGTAAATCTCTTTCAGTTTGCGGCGCTTCATTGCAAA
>JAILAA010000170.1 GCA_024681875.1 Prevotella sp. | reverse complement strand
GCCTCGACGGGTATTGCTTGGGCGATGCCGTCATCGTGCTGTCGGGCAGCAACACCGTGAAGGGATTCTATGAAGACTATCCCGGCATCTTTGTTCCACAGGGAAAGACGCTCACCATCTGTGGCGATGGTTCACTCCATGCCAGCAGCAACGGCTACGGAGCCGGCATCGGTACTGGTTATAGCACTTCGTGTGGCAACATCGTGATTGGGGGTGGAACCATTACTGCCACTGGTGGCACATACGCTGCGGGTATTGGTGGTGGAGAAACCAGTTCGTGCGGTAACATCACCATCACTGGCGGCAGTATCGATGCTACGGGTGGCAACTATGCGCCAGGCATCGGCTGCGAAGATACCACAATTGGCTCTCTTCTCTGTTGGCGGTGCCAATGGTGTCACTGAGGAGAAAGCCTTCCGTGGCAACCTCGCCGAGGTGCGCGTATGGAACCACGTGCTGAAAACCAGCTGTCGCGCTACGCCGTGACCAACGAGAACGGTGAGTACATCATCCGCGGCATACCCTTCGTGGGCAGCGGCTCTACCTATACCATCACGCCGACTCGCGGCATCCACGAGTTCTCGCCCCTGTCGCGCAACGGCTTCATCGGCAACGGCAGCCTGACGCTCAACAGCTACGACTTCACCGACGTGTCGTCATTCCCCGTGCGTGGTAAGGTGACCTACCTGAACACTAACATTCCCGTGGATAGCGTCCAGTTTATGATCGACGGCTCGCTGGTACAGGCGAAAGAGGGCGTGTACAGCGATGCCAACGGCGAGTTCGAGATTGCCGTGCCTATCGGCAAACACCTGATAGAGTGCTACATGAACGGACACAAGTTCACCTCGTTCCCGCTCGATGGCTCGACCTACGACTTCAAGCGTGCCGAGACCGTCAACTTCGTCGACTCCACGCTGGTCAACGTCACCGGCCGTATCAACGGCGGCTTCACCGACCTGAACGAGCCCGTAGGCTTCAACCGCAGCGTAAACCGCCTGGGTAAGGCCACCATCAAGCTCAGCTTGGGCAAGGAGTCGCAATGCTCGTTCAACTATATTGTCGACAGCCACGGCGACGGCACCTTCGGCACTGAGAACATCCCCGTGCAGAGTGCCACCGACAGCATCCAGAGCACGGCCTATCGTGCCGGTGGCGACCACGATGACACTTATTTCATTTACATCACGACCGATGAGAAGACGGGTGAGTTCTCGGCTATGCTGCCCCCGCTGAAATACAAGGTGGAGAGCATCAAGTTCGTGGGTGGCACCGACTATGACAACGAGCCGGTCTTTGCCCAGAACCTGCCTATGATTGATGCCTCGAATGCCATCAATGAGAAGATGAAGCAAGACTCCTTAGAGGTGGGCGACCAGATGCGCTACTACCGCTACAGCGCCAAGATGCTGCGCCAGTATCGTGCCAACCCGTCGATTGCAGTCATGCAGGAAGGACAGAAGAACGGTGCCTTCGGCGAGAAGAGCATTGCCGTGACCAACCTCGACAATACCGTTGACACCGTGCAGGTGGTACGCTATACCCAGAACGGCTATGAATATGTCTACGGACACCCGCTGTTCCAGCAGGGCAAATACTACGATTTCGGCATTGACATCTTTGAGCGCTACGTCAACCTCGACACCCGCAAGGAGTTCAAGGAGATTCCTCAGGATGCCGTGTTCACCATCATGAACGATGCCAGCGCCACCACCACCGTCTATGGCGAGAAGGCCACCATCAACGGCGAGGAAGTGGAAGTGGGTGAAGCCTACAAGACACTGAGCATCCAGATATCTCCTGACGAGAAAGGACACATTGACTATCAATGGGAGGGCGGATTCCCCAACCTGGCTACTGGCAACCTGCGCAACGTCAGCATCGGCGTGAAGGTTGACGGACGCACCACGATGTGGCAGGCTCCCGACTCACAGACCGAGGCCCTCGACCTCATCATGCTGGGCGGTGTGGGCTCCGGCACCAACTTCGTCACCAGCGGCCCGCAGTCAGTGGATATGATTATACGCCGCCCGCCGGGCTCCACTTCGGTGGCATCGCTCACCAATAAGGAGATAACCTCCTACAACCACACCACCATCTACAACAACCGCAACAAGAAGATTGGCGGCGGTGCCTACTTCAGCGAGACACCCACTTGGGAGATTGAGTCGGGCACGGTGTTGGGATTTGCCGTGTTGGCTAAGTCGAAGTTCAAGTTCGTGTCGCAGCAGACCGAGACCTTCCACGGCAACTGGACCGACAAGGACGCATACGTGGACGACCGCACCTACACGGTGACCGAACAGATGACGACGCCCAGCTCGATGGTCATCGACCTGTCGACCATGAGCTTTGCACCCGAAGGCGGCGACACCTACGTCGGACATGCCACCAACCTGCTCTTCAGCAAGGGTCGCATCCTTGGCCTGTTCAAGCAGGACAACGGGTCGTTCGTCCTCACCGAGAAAGACGGTATCACCGTCAGCGAGAGCTTCGGCACCAAGTTCGCCTATCCGCAGGCCTACATCCTTAACACGCTGATCCCCAACTGGGAGAAGATTATCCGCTCCAAACTGGAAGAAGGCCACATCAACGCCGACCACTGGGACAAGAACAACCTGACCGTGGTGCCCGGCAAGGTGATCTACTACACCAAGTACAAGCCCGGCGATGAGGAGTTCGGACGTGCCAACGGCGACCTTGAATACTGGAGCGACGAACAGTTGGAAGCCACCAACGGCTTCCCCAGCTACCGCATGGTGGACGGTACGGAAAACAAAGACCAGGAGGACGAGGTGGAATATGCCATCAACCAAATCAAGATCTGGCGCCAGCGCATTGCCGATAATGAGGAAGACAAGCTCAGAGCCTTTGGCGATGCTGAAAACCTCATAGAGAACTACTCCATAGCCAGCGGCACGAAGGTGAGCATGACCACCGAAACCTCGCGTAAGACGGGCAACACACATGCCAACACCTACACGTTCACCTGGAACCAGGACATGAAGTACGGTCCGTTAGTGAACGATGCCGGTGTCAACGTGATTTATTCGAGCGTCCAGTCATGGGGCGACGGCGAGAACAAGGACACGCTCACCACGAAATCGAATACCGTGGCATGGACGATGAGCGACGGCGATGTGCGAACGGCCCTCTCGGTCGATGTCTACAAGTCGCCTGCAGGATGGGGCCCCATCTTCCGCACACGTGGCGGACAGACCGTCAACCCGTATGAGGGTGCCAGCTACACCAAGTTCTACCAGAAGGGAACACAGCTCAACGAGGCTACGATGAAGGTGGAGAACCCGCAGCTGAAGGTGAAGGGCAGCAGCGAGCTGACCGACGTGCCTACTGGCAGCGATGCGAAGTTCGTGCTGCAGCTGTCGAACCAGAGCGAGACCAACGACATCTGCAACTACGTGCTGTAGGTGAAGGAAGGCAGCAATCCCAATGGCGCTATCCTCTTGGTCGACGGGGCCGTGCTGAGCAACGGCAAGGACGGACGACTCATCAAGATGAAGGGCGGCGAGACCATCGAGAAGACCCTCATCATACGTCAGAGTGACCCGAGCATCATTGACTACGAAGACATCGTTGTGCAGCTGAAGTCCGAGAAAGACCCGAGCATCGAAAGCGACAAGGTGACGCTTCGCGTACACTTCGTGCCGTCGTCGGACCATGTCGACCTGGCTGTCGATCACACCGTGCTCAACCAGGAATACCTGAAGGACAATGGCGGCATCATTGCCAAGATGTACAACCTCGACCGTCAGAACAACAATCTGAAGGGCATCCGCCTGCGCTTCCGCCGCAAGGGCACCGACACGTGGAACGTTGTCAAGCAATGGACCACCGTCGACAGCCTGCTCACGATGGGTTACGAGCCCATGCCACAAGGCAGCCAGTTTGCAGACTCGGTAGCCTTTGCCGAGGACGGCCTCTACGAGCTGCAGGCTCAGACCTTCGGCAAGTATGGCAACGACGATGTGACCTACGAGAGCAACATCATCGAGGTGACGCAGGACACCCACGGCCCGAAGATCCTGGGCATGGTAAGTCCCGAGGACGGCTGGCTGACCTATATGAACCGCAACAACATGCACATACGCTTCAACGAGGTGCTCAACGGCAACTCGCTGAGCAAGAGCGACAACTTCCGCATCGAGGGCGGCCTGAACAATGCTGTGGCTACGAGTGCGCCCGATGTGGCAGCACAGCTCAACGGCAAGCGCATCGAGACCGATGCTATGTACGACCTGGCGAACTATGACTATGCCTTCGACCTGTGGTTCTACCGCCAGGGCGACGGCACCATCGTCAGCGTGGGCACCGACGACAACCTGCTTTCGCTCTCAACCCATGACGACGGTATGCTGCGGGCACGCATCGGCAACGAAGATGCTGTCTATGATACCAATACTAGGATTCCCGACAACCAATGGGTATACATGGCGCTGAACTATGACCGCAAGGATGCCGACAATCCCGAGAACCGCATCACCATGCTCTATGCCACGGCCAATGATAAAAAGCCCATCTATGTGGGCGAGAACGTCATTGCAAAAGATCTCAGCAGTCATGGCAAGCTGGGCATCGGTGGCGACGGCATGACGGGAATGATTGCCGGCCTCTCTATCTGGAACTCCGAAGTGACAGCTACTGAACTCTATGAGAAGCGACTCGAGAAGCGGGCATCCTACACACCAGGACTCGTGGGCTATTGGCGTATGGACGAAGGCCACGGCACGCAAATCACCGACCTGGCCCGTTCGCGCCACATGCACATGGATAGCGAGAGCTGGTATATCAACAACGAGAATCGCGCCGCACATCTTGACGGACAGGAAACGCTGAAGATAGACATCAGCACCTTCAACCCCAGCAAAACCGACAACTTCGCTTTCGAGATGTGGTTCCGCGGCGATGAGGCCGACAACGACGAAGCAGCCACTCTGTTGTCGCTGGACAATACAGTGATAGGATTCAAAGACAGCAAGCTGCATCTGAAGACCGGCAATAAAGAAATCATACTGAGCGACAACAACTACTGCGACGGCAACTGGCACCACATGGCCTTCAACGTGCGGCGCGGCACCAGTGCCATTGCCTACATCGATGGACAGGCGGTGAAAGTGCTGCCCGAAGCCAGCGTGCCCGGCATCAGCTCACACTATCTGATGGTAGGCGGTGAACGATATGACAACGAGGAAGTCAACCGCTTCATTGGCGATGTCGACGAGATTCGCATTTGGGGCGCTGCCCTCGACGGAGCTCTCATCAGCGACCGCATGTACGAGCGCATGGACGACAGCTATCCCGGCTTGGTGGGCTATTTCCCCATGGAGGAAATCAGCCGTAACGAGCAGGGCACCGTGACCACCACCTTCTCTACCGCTAACTATGGTGAGAAAGACTCGCGACTGAAAATAGTCAACACTCAATCCCCGACGCAGGCTGTCAATGCTCCTGCCCTGAAGCCCGGCTCCACGAAGTTGCGCATGGACGACACGCAGTTCAACTTCACGGCTTCTGCCGACGAGCTCTACTTCAGCTTCCCCGACTCCTCGCTGCCGCTGATGGATGGCAACGACTTCGTGGCCAAGGTTGACTATATCAAGGACGAGCACGGCAACAACTCCGAGACTGTCGAGTGGCTGTTCCATGCCGACTTCGCCAGCGTCGATTGGAAAAATGGCAACCAGCAGACCTATCCTACAGCACACTACAAAAAGTGGAATGAAGAGCTTACATTCTTGCTCCCCGTCTATAACAGGACAGGTCAGCCCCAGAGCTACGAAATCAGCGGCCTGCCTACATGGATGACGGTTGACAAGCCCATCGGCATTGTCGAGAACGACTATGAATTCCTGGAGTTCTACATAGGAAAGATGGTTCCTGTGGGTAAGTACGTGGTCTATATCTACCTTACCGACCATCTGGGCATACGCCGCGTTCAGCAGGCCAACATCACCGTTGAGGGTGACACACCCGACTGGGTGGTCGATGCCGACCGCTACGAGAGCAACATGACCCTGACAGGACAGGTATACATCGACGATAAGATTTGCGAATACACCGAGACGAAGGTGGCTGCCTTCGACGATATGGGCCTCTGCTGCGGCGTGGCACAGCCAAAGTATGTCAGCACCCGCGATGCCTACTATATGGACATGATTGTCTATGGCGCCGCCCCCACCGACCTGAGCACGGGCCAGCGTAACCTGACGTTCAAGATGTACGATGCATCGACGGGCATCACCTATCCCATCGTAGAGCTCACCGTTCCCACCTCCTTCGGGGGAGACGGACAGGGTCAGACCAACCTGACGTACACGCCCGATGCCATCATCGGCACCTACGACCATCCCGTGGCATTCCGCTCTACCGACAACCTGTTGCAGACCGTTTCCTTGCCCAGGGGATGGACGTGGATGTCGCTCCACGTGCAGCCCGAGTCGACGGCCATCAGGGATATCCTGCCTAAGGCCTCGAAGGATTTGAAGAAATACCAGTTGGTCAAGGGCAAGACCACTTTTGCCTCGGTAGCCAGCGACGGCAGCAAAGTGGAGGGAACACTGACAGACATAGAGCCCGGCAATATGTATAAGGTACAGGTGTCGTCAGCCACCTCGCTCGACGTCTTTGGCAAAACCATCGATGTGGCAGAGCGTGAACAGACCATCCGAAAGGGATATAACTGGATAGGCACATTGTCAGGCAGCGTCATGTCGCTCGACGAGGCCTTTGCCGACCTGAAGCCCGAGGTGGGCGACATGGTGAAGAGCCGCCGTGCCTACGCCATCTTCGGCAGCCGAGGCACCTGGGAGGGCATCTTGGAGAGCATTGTGCCGGGCGAGGGCTACCTCTACGAGTCGAAGGCAGCCGCCGCCAAGACGTTCCACTATCCGAGGAAATCCGCCGGCACCGCCTATGGCCGCAGAACGACCGCTCTGACCTCTCACCCCTCACCCCTCACCGCTCACTACACCCCGGTCGATGACAGCCAATTCCCCGACAACATGGCCTTCATCACCGTCGTAGAGAAAAACAACGAGCGTATGGAAGATGCCGAGGTAGGCGCCTTCATCAATGGCGAGTGCCGCGGAGCCATCACATTCAGCGGCGGCTACTACTTCCTGACCGTCATGGGCTCGTCGGCTGACGACAAGGATGCCACCATCGAGCTGCGTGTCTGGCACAACGGCCGGGAATACGTGATGGAAAACGAGAAGCACTTTGTCAGCGACGGAGCCTACGGAACGCTCGAGCAGCCCTACGTGTTAGACTTGGACAAAGTCTCGGAAGGCATCTATGCAGTAGGCGTTTCTGCCGACGACGACGCCGAATGGTACACCCTGCAGGGCTTCAAGATAGGCCGCCGTCCCACGCAGCCGGGTGTCTATATCCATCGCGGTGCAACCGTTGTCATTACAACAAAAAGGTAAATTTTTGTTTCTGGGCGTAGTACATAAGCTTCAGGGCGCGAAACATTTGACGAGGGAGGGGGCATAATAAAAACGCCCCCTTTCTCGCCCCTTGGGGCGTTTTTATTTTGCCTCTTTAACTTGATGCACTCAGGCTTGCCCTTGACCTTTTAAGAAACCAAGAAGTTACGAGGGTGCGGAGAAAAAGAAAGTGAGAAACCTGCGGTGGTTTCTCACTCAGTACCCCGACCGAGAATCGAACTCGGAACTAAGCTTTAGGAGAGCCTTGTTATATCCATTTAACTATCAGGGCGCACAATTGCTGGTGCAAAGGTAGGTATTTTTAATGGAGAAAGAAGAACGAAGAATGATGAATTGTCTGTGTGTTGTTGTTTTTTAACATTTGAACTGCCTCAGTGGGCTGAGTGCACAACTTCTTCAAGAAATGCCACAGATTCTCTGTTTTCGCAATTTTCAGTTGCAAAGAGAGTGATTATTGTGGAATTATTGTTAACTTTGCCCTGGTTTTTGCGATAAGAAACCACTCTAATGGCAAAAGGCTATATGGGAATGATAGAGGAAGCTTTAGTTACGAAAAGACAAGGGATTGACAGATGAAGACCGAACTGATTATTTTCGACTTTGACGGGACGCTGGGAGACACCAGACGGAATATCGTTACTACTATGCAGATGACGATAGCAGCGTTAGGGCTGCCCAGCCGTAGCGATACGGAATGTGCCTCAACCATTGGCCTTCCGCTGTTGGGTTGCTTTGAGGCTTTATACCCGGACAAGGACAAAACGATGATTCAGCAGTGTGCCGACACCTATAGGCGAATCTTCAAAGAGAACCTGCAGACGATCCGTCCGCAGACATTCCCCGGAGTAGTAGAGACGCTGTATTCATTGAAAGAACGAGGATTGACGCTGGCAATCGCTTCGTCTCGTTCTCATGCCTCGTTGGTAGAGTTGACACAGGAGTTGGGCATTTCCGGGGCTGTCTCTTATCTGATAGGGGCTGACGATGTGGAAAGGGCAAAGCCTGATCCTGAACCTGTGCTGAACATTCTCGCTGCTTTGGGGCATGATGCCTCTGAGACATTGGTAGTTGGAGATATGAATGTGGATATTCTGATGGGCGTAAATGCAGGAGCCAAGACTTGCGGCGTGACTTACGGCAACGGAACGGTCAGGGAACTTGAAGAGGCAGGAGCTGATGATATCATCAACAGCATAGATGAACTGACTGGCATCGTGGAAAGGGATTCCTGACATGACAAAGGAATGGGGACCCGAGACTATCACAGCTTCAAGCCCCCTGCAAACTTGAAACTTGCGTTCAAACCTGTTTGCCTATCTTATAAATAGCAGTTCTCGATATTTGGGCAACGGCCAGAGGGCATCGTCGACGATGAGCTCCAGCTTGTCAATCTGATAGCGGATGTCGTCGAGCTTCGGCTCTACCTTATCATGGTAGGCGATGGCCTTTTCGTGCTCGTCCTCGATTTTGTTGGCGAGCTTGCGGGCATTGACCAATTCCTCAACACCTTTCTCAATGGCACTGGTGTGCTCGGCAATCTCCTCGATAATCTTGAGGTTGCGGGCATTCAGCTTCTCGGCCTTGTCGATGGGGAACACTGTTGAGATGCTGTCCACATTCTTCAGAAGAGCCGTCTGGTAGCTGGTAGCCACAGGGATGATATGGTTCATCGAGAGGTCGCCCAGCACACGGGCCTCAATCTGAATCTTCTTCGTGTAGGTCTCCCACTTCACCTCGTTGCGGGCCTCCAGTTCCTTTTTCGTCATCACCCCGAGGCTTTCGAACATGGCGATGCTCTCCTCGTCGAGGTAGCGCTCGAAAATCTTCGGACAAGACTTCTCGACGTCCAGCCCGCGCTTCTCGGCTTCGGCAACCCACTCGTCAGAGTAGCCGTTGCCGTCGAAACGGATGGGCTTGCAGGTCTTGATGTCCTCACGCAGCACGTCGATGATGGCGTGGAACTTGGCGCTGTGCTCTGTGCCGGCAAGCTTCTTCTCGAACTCAGGGATGCGGGCGTCGACACGTTTCTTGAAGTTGACGAGAGCCTCGGCCACGGCACTGTTCAGGGCAATCATAGCCGATGCGCAGTTGGCCTCAGATCCTACGGCACGGAACTCGAAGCGGTTGCCCGTGAAGGCGAAAGGCGACGTGCGGTTACGGTCAGTATTGTCGATGAGCAGTTCAGGAATCTCGGGGATATCCATCTTCAGACCCTGTTTGCCAGTCATGGACAGGAAGTCCTTGTCGGCAGTCTCTATATGGTCGAGCAGTTCGCTCACCTGCTTGCCGAGGAATGATGACACGATGGCGGGGGGAGCCTCGTTGGCACCCAGACGGTGGGCGTTGGTGGCGCTCATGATCGAGGCCTTCAGCAGTCCGTTGTGCTTATAGACACCCATCAGCGTCTCTACAATGAAGGTGGCGAAGCGCAGGTTGGCTTCAGGAGTCTTGCCGGGAGCGTGCAGCAGGATGCCGTTGTCAGTGCTTAAGCTCCAGTTGTTGTGCTTACCCGAGCCGTTGATACCTGCGAAAGGCTTCTCGTGCAGCAGCACGCGGAATCCATGCTTGCGGGCCACCTTCTTCATCAGCGACATCAGCATCATGTTGTGGTCGACGGCCAAATTGGTCTCTTCAAAGATGGGAGCGAGCTCGAACTGGTTAGGAGCCACCTCGTTGTGACGCGTCTTGCAGGGCACGCCGAGTTCAAGGGCCTGAATCTCCAGGTCGCGCATAAAGGCTGCTACACGCTCGGGGATGGCGCCGAAGTAGTGGTCGTCCATCTGCTGGTTTTTGGCAGAGTCGTGTCCCATCAGCGTGCGGCCTGTCAGCAGCAGGTCGGGACGGGCGGCATACAATCCCTCATCCACGAGGAAATATTCCTGCTCCCAGCCGAGGTTTGACGTTACCTTCTTCACGCAGGGGTCGAAATAGTGGCATACATCAACGGCGGCTACGTTGACGGCATGCAGGGCGCGCAGCAGCGGAGCCTTGTAGTCGAGTGCCTCACCGCTATAACTGATGAATACGGTGGGGATGCACAGCGTGTCGTCGATGATGAAAACAGGCGACGTGGGGTCCCAGGCAGAATAGCCACGGGCCTCGAAGGTGCTGCGGATGCCACCTGAGGGGAACGACGAGGCGTCAGGCTCCTGCTGGACGAGCAGCTTGCCGGTAAACTCCTCTACCATGCCACCCTTGCCGTCATGCTCGATGAACGAGTCATGCTTCTCGGCGGTTCCCTCGGTCAGAGGCTGGAACCAGTGCGTATAGTGTGTCACGCCGTTCTCTATGGCCCACTGCTTCATGCCTGCAGCCACAGCGTCGGCAATGTCACGATCCAGACGGGCACCATTGTCCATCACGTCTATCATCTTCTCATAGACCTGCTTCGGCAGATACTTGTACATCTTCTCACGGTTGAAGACCTTCTTGCCGAAATACTCGTAAGGCCTTTCACTGGGTGTTTTTACGTCGAGCGGCTTCTTCTTGAAAGCCTCACCGACAACCTGAAATCTTAATGCTTCCATAATTTACCTATTTGTAAATATCACTTTGATAGTTTGACGGTGCAAAGGTACTGCAAATTGGTAGCGTTTTTCAACTTTTATTCGCTTCTTGTTTGTTAAAAATACAACTAAATGTCTTTTTGTAAAGACAAAACGGTCTTTCTCTTCCAATTTGTTATCACTTTGTACGCAAAGCCTGCCATTTTGATGCAATCTGTTATCGGGCACAAAAAATCCTCCCTCTGCCATCGCGACAGAGGGAGGAAATGTATCTGGAAAAGATCAGGGCTGCAGCGTTAGCCCGAAAACCAGATAGGCTTTCTGTGAGCAGGGGTTGGTGTCAACCTCTGCGAAGACGGGAACTGAGAACGTGTCCGTCACCTTGATGTCCTTTGTGGCTCGCAGAGACAGGTTGGTCACTGCAAAGCCATTCGTTCCATAATAGCTGGTGGCAAAGGGGACGGCGCCAGCCGTAGCAGTCCAGTCGACTGAAGCAAGTTTAAATGGGACAACTACCTCTGCGTAACTGCTGTAGGCCCGCTTGCCGTCCTTATTCACTCCGTCATTACCTGCAAAGTTGGTAAACCACTGTACGGAAGCCAGACCGAAGTCGTAGCCGACGTTGGCCTCGAAGACATGGCTCGTCTTATGGGCGTCGTAGAGGAAATAACGCTCCTCGGGATCATTGAACCAGTAGTCGGTGATGCCGATGTTCAGGTTGCCGATGGCGTAGGAGGCCGTGAGGTCAAACTCCTTGGCATCGGTAGGCTCGGACAAGCCCACACTGCCCCATGCAGTAAGGCTCAGACCTTTATAGCCAATGCCCAGTGTAGGCTGCAGCGACACGCTGCCACACTCTTCACCACGCCAGATATACTGGCTCACCACGTCTGTCGAAATCGTAGTCTCAATCTCAGTCTGTGCAAAGACGGTCGCATTGGCAACCAGCATCATTGCGAAAATAATAAACTTTTTCATCATTTCTTCATTCTAAATTTCTACTCGGGCAAAGCCCGATACCTCTAAATACTTAATTCTTCATTGCTCAGTTGTAGCAGAGCTCTCCGTGTTCGTAGACATCAAGACCTTCCTCCTCTATACGTTTATCAACGCGCAAACCGTGAATATATTTTATTCCAAAGAACAAAACAAAGCCGCAGGCAGCTGCCCAGAGGTCGATGACCAGGACTCCGAAGCACTCAGCGCCGAATAAACCCCAGCCTCCTCCGTAGAAAGCACCGTTGCTCGTAGACAGCAGACCCGTCATCAGCGTACCCAGGATACCGCAGACTCCATGTACTGACGAGGCACCTACGGGGTCGTCGATGTGCAGCTTGTGGTCAATGAACTCAATAGCAAAGACCAGTACGATGCCACAGACAAGGCCAATGATCACAGCTCCGAAAGGCGACACAAGGTCGCAGCCTGCCGTGATGCCCACCAGTCCGGCCAGTACGCCGTTCAAGGTCAGCGAGAGCGAGGGCTTGCCGTATTTCACATAGGTGAGGAACATTGTAGCCACACCACCCGCAGCTGCGGCGAGGTTGGTGGTCAGGAACACATGCGAAATGGCTACGCGGTTCACCTCACCACTGGCAGCCAACTGTGAGCCGGGGTTGAAACCAAACCATCCGAGCCATAGGATGAATACACCCAATGCTGCCATCGCCAGGTTGTGACCAGGAATAGCGTTGCTCTTCTTGTCCTTACCATACTTGCCAATACGGGGACCCAGTGCCAAAGCACCAATCAGAGCCAGCACACCGCCTACGCTATGCACAATGGCAGAACCTGCGAAATCGTGGAACACGTCGCCAAACGTTGACATCATAAAGCTGTCGGCAGCATCGTTGCAGAGCCAGCCGCCGCCCCATGTCCAGTGACCCTCGATGGGATAGATGAACAGCGAGATGACCGCGCTATAAATAAGGTACATCGAGAACTTCGGGCGCTCAGCCATAGCACCGCTGACGATGGTGGCAGAGGTGGCACAGAATACCGTCTCGAAAATCAGGAAGCCCTCTACGGGCAGGTCGCCATTGTAGAAACTCAGGTTACCCCAGTTGGGGGCGCCAATGAAACCTGCACCCTCGCTTCCGAACATAAAGCCGAAGCCAAGGAAGAAGAACAACAGTGAGCCGAACATGAAGTCGACAAAGTTCTTCATCAGGATGTTCGCCGTGTTCTTGCTACGCGTAAAACCAGCTTCACACAGCGCAAAGCCCGGCTGCATCCAAAAAACCAACATGGCTGCCAATAGCATCCATACAGTATCGAGTGATAAGTTATCCATATTATTTACGATTTATAAATTTACGATTTACTATTGATTTACGATTTATTTGATTTTACGATTTACGCTCAACAATAAATAGTACAATAGTCAAATTGTACAATAAATTGTAAATTGTAAATCGTCAAATCGTAAATACCATTACTTTTTGTCCCTCAGTACCGTGTCACCGTTTTCGCCTGTACGTATAGACCATGTGTCTATCACGTCGCTCACAAAGATGCGACCGTCGCCAACCTCACCTGTATGGGCCACGTTTAGAATCACCTTCACCGTTGGGTCGAGGAAGATGTCGCGGCATACAATGGTGATAGCAACACGCTCGATGACATCGGTAGAATACTGAACGCCACGATATATACGCTCCTGACGGCTCTGGCCTATGCCGTGCACGTCGTGGTACTCGAACCAGTCGATGTCAGATGACAGCAAAGCGGCTTTCACCTCCTCGAACTTTGTCTTGCGGATAATTGCTTCAATCTTTTTCATACCTTTTTACCTTAAAAATTAATACTATACCTCCCCTAATTGGGTTTCACTTTGTTGTTTTGACGCTGCAAAGGTATGGCATTTTGTTTGTCACTACAATAAAACGTGCCCACTTTGATTGTTAAATACATAATTAAGTAACATTTTGTAAACGCACGAATTGGCTTCTGTTCCTTTTTGCTTTCACTTTGTCACCTGGTTCTTTCATTTCATCACAAAGTGTCAAGCATCACCTTCCCGTCTTCCAATAGTCGCTCACGTCATTAGACTAAGCATCCCTCATTTCCTTTGCAGGAAGTGAGGGATGCTTATTGTTCGCGGCCCTTATTATGACACCCATTTGGCGATGCGCGAGAGGGCCTCGTCGGTCTTTTCGTGACTGCTGAAGGCGGTAAAGCGCACATAGCCTTCGCCTGATGGGCCGAATCCCACTCCTGGTGTACACACGACATTGGCACCATAGAGAAGTGCCTCGAAGAACTGCCAAGAACCCATGCCGTCGGGGCAGCGCACCCAGACGTAGGGGGCGTTCTCGCCGCCGTAACACTCATAGCCGAGAGAGCGGAGAGTGGCAAGCATCTTCCTGGCATTCTGCATATAATAGTCGATGGTGGCCTTTATCTGAGCCTTGCCCTCGGGAGAATAGATGGCCTCGGCGGCACGCTGGGAGATGTAGCTACAGCCATTGAACTTCGTACACTGGCGGCGCAGCCACAGATGGTTGAGCGATATGCGCTCACCCTCGAAAGTGGAGACGGTGACATCCTTCGGCACGATGGTATAGCCGCATCGGACACCTGTGAAGCCTGCCGTCTTTGAATAGGAATGGAACTCGACGGCGCATTTCCTGGCTCCGCGAATCTCGTAGATAGTGTGGGGTATCTTCGGATCTTGGATGTAAGCCTGATAGGCGGCATCGTAGAGGATGAGGGCATCGTTCTTTAGTGCGTAGTTCACCCATTTGCGCAGTTCCTGCTTGGTGATGACCGTACCCGTGGGATTATTGGGATAGCAGAGGTAGATGACATCGACAGGACGACCCTTGGGAAGCTCTGCCACGAAACCGTTCTCAGCCGTAGTGGGCAGATAGCGCACGTTGGTCCAACGACCGTCTTGATAATTGCCGCAACGGCCTATCATCACGTTGGAGTCGATATAGACTGGATAGATAGGGTCGGTCACGCCGATGAAATTGTCCCAGTGGAGCAACTCCTGGAAATTTCCCGTGTCAGACTTCGCGCCGTCGTTGATAAAGACCTCGTCAATGTCGAGATGGATGCCACGGGGCAAGAAATCGTTCTTCAGGATGGCTTGGCGCAGGAAGTCGTAACCTTGCTCAGGACCATAGCCATGGAAGCCCTCGGCGGTGGCCATCTCGTCAACGGCCTTGTGCATGGCCTTAGTAACGGCAGGACACAGAGGCTGAGTGACGTCGCCGATGCCGAGACTGATGACGTCGGCACCTGGATGCATGACCTTGAAGGCGTTGACCTTCTTGGCAACATCGGCGAACAGGTAGTTGTTCTGGAGGTTCAGGAAATGGATGTTTACTAAAGCCATGGAGATGTTTTACTATTTGACTATATTACATTTTACTATTTACGTGACAATGGTCCAATGGTGAAATGGTCCAATTGTCAAATGTACTCCGTTTCGCCATCAAACACGAATTCGGCGGGGCCGGTCATATAGACATGGTTATCTGACTCGCGCCATTCAATGCTGAGGGTACCACCGTCCATAACTATCTGTGATGTGCGACCGGCTCTATGTGTGAGTGCAGCAGCTACCGCAGTGGCACAAGCTCCTGTGCCACAGGCCAGTGTGATGCCGCTGCCTCGCTCCCAGACACGGACGCGGAAAGCCTCCCTCACAGCACCCGAAGGGGTTTGCATAGTATTATCGGCAGAATTATTCATACCCGCTTCGGAAAGCGGAAGGGGGGTTGCTAACTCGATGTTACAACGCTGTGGAAAGGCGGGGTGATGCTCAAGTACACGGCCTGTTTCACCCACCTGATCCACATTGTTTGTAAAGATGACATAATGCGGATTGCCCATCGACACGAAAAGTGCAACCTCACTTCCCAATTCTCTCCTAACGACGACGGGGGTAGATATACTTTTCGCGATAGCCGGATTATAAAGTCTGTCATCTTCGAGGACAGGCTCTCCCATGTCGACGGTGACGCTCTCCACCACGCCATTATTGACGTGGAGGTTGAGCGTCTTGATGCCCGACTTTGTTAATAATCGTATTTGTGTTTGTGTTGTCAGGGCTCGTTCGTAGAGATATTTTCCGATACACCGAGATGCATTTCCGCACATCATCGCCTCACTTCCGTCTGCATTGAAGATACGCATAGAATAGTCGGCCTCGGGAATAGGCGATGCGCCAATTAGTACCAAGCCATCGGAACCGATGCCTTTGTGACGATTGCTCCAAAGGATAGCGGCATCTTGGGGATTCGGCACGTCCTGCTCCATCGTATTAATATAGATGTAATCGTTGCCGCAACCGTGCATCTTCGTGAATTTGATTTTTCGTGCCATTATGTACTCTTTTTCGCAATTCTGATATCCTTCTGTCATTAAAAACGCTGCAAAGGTACTCAAAATGTCAAAAATGCCCAAGAATCGCAATTGCTTTGTTTGTAAGAAAAAAGGAAGACTGTCATTTTGTAAAGTTTTTGCTATTGGATCATGTTGTTTTGTTAACACTTAGCAAAAGAAATGGCTATTCCTTTTACAAAGTGTTAGTGATAAATTTTTTATTGCCTTCTCATCCATGCCCTACGCTCTTTTTCGCTCATCTTTTCGATGGCATAACGAAGCATGGTACGAGGCATCTCGTCGGCATGTTGCCGAAGGAAATCACGAAGCAAATCCATAGAGCACCGCTTGCCCATCTCACGAAGCATCCAGCCCACTGCTTTATGCATCAGGTCATGAGGATGATGCAAATGAATCTCCGCATAGCGCAGACACCAAGATGGATCACCCATCTGCGAGGTCTTCCATGAGAAGACGATACTCATGCGTTGCTTCCAGAGGTTGTCACTGGCAGCAAGTTCGTCGAGCAGGTGCAGCTTGTAATCCTTGTGGATGCCCACTTCCTTACCTCCAAGAAATGTAGGTAGCGATATCCAGTTCCCAATAATCTTATGAACAGAAAGGTCTACGAGATCCCAATTATTCGCCCGTTCAGCGTATTTGAGATACATCGTCAGGATTTCATCACGTTTTTGGATGGCCTTTTCGTCATCCGTAAGTCGTTTTGTGGATAATTCCTCAAACTTACTCACGAGGATCAGCAGTCCACAGAGCCTCACCTCATGCCATTCCGACATCAGTAGCTCTGGCACCTCGCTAAGTGGAATGTCTTTCGTGGCTTTGACCACTTCTCGCGTCTGTGGCACCTTCAGTCCTAGAAACTCGTCACCAAAGCCATACTCGCCTGGTGCAGTCTTGAAAAAACGCATCAGGTTTTCGCGCTGCACATCATCGTGCAACGACTTCATATACTCGATAATATCCTTTGCCGTGTTATAGACGTATCCGCGCATCATGTTACAGCTGTCAATAGTCATCGTGCCCTTCATCTCGGTGGTGTCGCTAAGCCCCAGACGACAGAGGCCAGCGACATAAACGCTGCAACAATGTAGAGGAATTTTTCATTTTTTTATTTTTTAAACTCAATTTGGCGGCGAAATTAAGAAAAAAAACGGTGAAAATATGCAGTTTTGCATAAAAAAATCATTGTATGCGCCACGAGAACAAAATTGTGCGCCATGAGAACATACCTTTTCACATTATTATATTATTACTGTCCGCTAAACTTTTCACATTAGGATATAATTAGGGCTGATACCGGATTCAGTGTCAGCCCTTTTTGGTTACCTTTGTAGTCGCAAAACAGAATCAAACGTAACCATGGGCAAAAGTACACATTTTTTCGG
>JAILAA010000072.1 GCA_024681875.1 Prevotella sp. | reverse complement strand
GTCAACGGCGAAATAGAGACGGGTGCCCTCATACAGATTACGAAGGCACCCGATAAGGAGGAACTGCTGTTCACCCCCCTCACGCCGTCAAGACAACTGTAGCGTCAGCCGGTGGCCGCCTCGTTCAGTACAGCTCGGCAGGATTATTGTCCATGGGCAGCGCAAACTCCGAGACAGCCATGTAGTCAGACAGCATGTAGAGGTCGGTGCAGAGTTACGCAAAAAAGAGGGAAAGGCAAAAGGAAAAAACCGATTTTCTTTTCATTTTCACTTCTCACTCCGCGCCATCTCCCACCCTCGCAGCATCGCGAACCAATCCATGCTATCCGTGCCATTCTCCTGAATCGCCATCGCCACGCCCACCATCATCCATCGTGATGGGTTTTCCGATGGGATGCCGATGTGCTCGTCAGGGTCGATGCCGGTCAGTCGGCTGACGTTCCCGACGTACGCCTTCGTGTCGTTTTCCGAGGCGGGAGCCCAACGGCTCACGATGCCCCGGATGGTGTATAGGCGGTACTTGTGATAGTATGTCCTTGTGAGCAGGTAGAAGGCAGCCCTCCAGCCATACTCCAATGATTTGAACTGACAGAACGCTCTGTCGGTTTGTTGGGCAGCAAGGCCCTTCCACTGATCCTTCGACGACCTGCGGATATTCAGCGGATTGTGATTCCTGATTCCTCTTGGTATTGCCATATTATTATTTGATTTTTAACTGTAACAACTGTAACAACTGTAACACTGTAACACTCAAACAGCGTACTTCTTCTTATACACCTCCGTCTTGACATAGCGGCCGCTGGCTTCATCGAAGGCTATGTACCCCCGAGTTTGCCAGACGCGCAGGGTGCTTACTCCGTCGCCGCTACGGCCTTGCTGCTGCCGCATCAGCCGATACTGCTCGATGGTGAACTCGTCGGGCAGCAGCGCTAACAGGTTCTGAGGGCCCGCCTGCCGCTGAATCTCCACCTCCTCGCGCATTTCTTTTTCCAGCTGCTTGCCGAAGTACAGCATCTTGCACCACAGGTTGTACGACTGGCTCCAGCGCACAAAATCGGCTATCTCTTTCGACCATTTATAGCCGTGAGCCACGAAGAGCACCATTCCCTTCAGCCACGCAATCACGTTGGCGCGATAGCTCAGCACGCGGTAGGCCTCGCTGTCGTAGAGCTTGGAGGCGTCGCTGTTCTCCTTCTTCATCTCGAGCGACAGTCGCTTGGCCTGCGGGCACTCTATCAGCCCGCTGGCAGCCTCCAGGCGGTCGATGTAGGGCTTCAGCTCCTGCGCAAACGTGTGGTCGTAGATGCCCAGGATGGGAGCCGTGTCGTCATCGTCGTCCGAGCGGATGATGGTCGAGACGTCCAGACGGCTCACCGTACCATCGTTCACCATCTTGCGAAAGAACTTGCAGGCATTTGGCGGCGTCGTCGAGGCGTTAAAGTTCCACCTCAAGGGCGCTATGCCCGATACCGAGTCGGCACCCACGCGCTCATGACCGGCCAGCGAGTTGTCAAATGCTTTACGAATCAGCAAGCCCACCTCATCGACAGTTCCCTTCGATGTCACCTTCTTCAGCGCTTCAATCTCATCCACACGGGTATAGATAAATCGCTCGCCGTTGTTGTTGACGTCAACAATACGCTGGTTAAAGACTGCGTCAGTCAGATTATCTATCAACATCTGTATACAGATATCAGTCGGTCTGGGATCCTTCTTCTGCTTGGCGCTCGGGTTCTTCTGCTTCCATTCTGCCTCGCGCTGGCGGTTCGGGATATCCCTCAACCGAATGTCTTCCATGATGTAATCGATAGGTTTTCCGATAGACCCCTTACCGATACTCTGACCACCAATCAGCACATTCATAAATGTGGCCTCATGCTCCACATTATCCCAGTAACGGAACTTCACCCCGTGCATGTGTGCACCCAATGCCGGGAAAACGGCACTCGCCACAGCAGGCTTATAGAGCGGCGGTACATTGCTCGTCAGCAGCTTGATCAGAGGCGGCAGTTTCTTAGGCAAAGGTGGCGGCATCGTCAT
>JAILAA010000013.1 GCA_024681875.1 Prevotella sp. | reverse complement strand
TATACGATGGATAAGTATTTCGGCTAAATAACATATTGACAATGACTAAAAAGCAAGCTATACAACTATTTGAGGAACGCAAGGTGCGTACCGTTTGGGACGATGAACAAGAGAAGTGGTATTTCTCTATTGTGGATGTTTGTGGTGTGCTGACTGATAGCCCTAATCCCAGAAACTATTGGAAGGTATTGAAACACAGGCTTCTGAAAGAAGGAAATCAAACGGTTACAAATTGTAACCAGTTGAAATTACGAGCAGAAGACGGCAAGATGCGTCTGACGGATGTGGCTGATACAGAGCAGCTTTTCCGTTTGATACAATCCATACCATCACCCAAAGCAGAACCCTTCAAACAGTGGATGGCACAGGTGGCCAGCCAACGACTCGACCAGATGCAAGACCCTGAAAAGAGCATCGACCAGGCCATCGTTGACTACAAGCGGTTGGGCTACTCTGACGCGTGGATTAACCAGCGCATCAAGTCGATAGAGGTGCGCAAAGAGCTAACCGATGAATGGAAACGCACAGGCGTAAAGGAAGGGTTGGAATATGCCTCGCTGACGGACATCATCACCCGAGAATGGAGCGGCTTCACCACAAAGCAGTACAAACACTTCAAGGGGCTGAAGAAGGAAAATCTGCGCGATAATATGACGAACCTTGAAATAGCACTGAATATTCTGGCAGAGGCATCTGCAACAGAACTCTCCAAGCAGCGCGACCCTCAGGGCTTTAATGCTCAAACACAGGTGGTCAAAGATGGCGGCAGCGTGGCCAAGGCTGCACGAAAACAATTGGAGGGGAAACTGGGACGTAGCGTTATTTCGTCCGAGAAAGCGAGTGACTATCTGTTGCCTGACAATTCAGAAAATGACGAAACTTGAGAATAAAGCTATGGCTAAGAATTTCGACTACCTAAAAGAACTTCCGCTCTTCACAACCCTGTATCAGCGTTGCGACCAGGCAGAGACGTTCTGCAAGGCTGACCCTGACAAGTCGGCCATGGGCTGCAGACGTGCGCTGGAATGGACCGTAGATCTGATCTACAGGGTGCAGCATTGGGAGGTGTCGCCAAGGATGAGCCTCTTCGAGAAGGTGCAAGCCACCCAGTTCGTGGCGTACATCAACTCGCGCGACCTGATGCAGAAACTGCACTTTGTGCGCAGCGTGGGTAATCGTGCTGCCCATCAGGGAGGGGTGTCGAAACGCGACAGCGAATATGCCGTACTGGATATCTACTATTTCATTGGCGATGTGCTGATGATGTTGGGTTTCATTGAGCGCTATCCGAAGTTCGACAGAGCATTACTACCTGAGCGAGGTACACCAGCAATGGTGGTAGTGACCACAGAAGAGACCACCCAACAGCAGGAAGAGGCTGCCAAGGAGGCCAAGCCCATAGAAACGCCTACGGCAGAGGTGCTGGTGGCTCATAACCCAGACAACCTGAGCGAGGCTGAGACACGTAAGATATACATCGACGAGATGCTGCGCGAGGCTGGTTGGGAGATATCAGAGACAGATAATGTGATTGTCAGCGGAAAGGCTTGCGTGGAGATAGAGGTGCAGGGTATGCCAAATGCCACAGGCATTGGCTATGCCGACTATGTGCTGTTCGACACTGACGGTATGCCATTGGCAGTGGTAGAGGCCAAGAAGACATCTGTTACCCCTATGGTGGGTAAGGCACAGGCAGAACTCTATGCCAAGTGTCTGGAAGCCCGTTTCGGCGTGAAGCCCGTGGTCTATTACACCAATGGCTATGAGACCGATATCATCGACGGATTGGGCTATCCTGCCAGAACGATTTATGGGTTCCATACTCGTCAAGACCTGCAGAAGCTGATACAAAAGCGTGGGCGCCAGGACATCATCGACATGCTGGCGAAGGCGGACATCGTGGACCGTCCGTATCAGACGAGGGCTGTGAAGAGCATCTGCGAACACTTCAACCTGAAGCATCGCAGAGGCTTGCTGGTGATGGCCACAGGTACGGGTAAGACCCGTGTGGCCATCGCACTGGTAGAAGTGCTGCTGAGAAACAACTGGGTGAAGAACGTGCTGTTCCTGGCCGACCGCACAACCTTGGTGGAGCAGGCTTTTGGCAAGTTCAACACTTATCTGCCTGATGAGACGAAGTGCAACCTGTGCGACCCCCGACAGACAAGGAACCTCGATGCCCGCATCCTGTTCTCTACCTATCAGACGATGATCAACTTCATCGACGACGAGGAGAAAGTGTTCAGCATAGGACGCTTTGACCTGATTATCATCGACGAGGCCCATCGCTCTGTATTCGGCAAGTATGGTGCCATTTTTGAGTATTTCGACTCGCTGCTGGTGGGACTGACGGCAACGCCACGCGAAGAGATAGACCATAGCACCTACAGACTGCTACATTTGGAGGACGGCGAACCCAACGACTTCTATGAGTATGCAGAGGCAGTCAGGGATGGTCACTTGGTGGACTTCGAAGCCTATCGCTATGACTCCGATATCCTGAAGCATGGCATCAAATACAACGAAAGAACGGAGGACGAGAAGGAGCAGCTGGACACCATCTTCGAGAAAGAAGGCGGTGAGGAGCGCGATATTGAGAGCAACGAGATATTCCGCTACATCTACAACACAGACACCATCGACAAGGTGCTGCAGGAACTGATGGAAAGGGGACTGCATGTGGATAGTGGCGAGAACATCGGCAAGACTATCATCTTTGCCTATAACCACAAACATGCCGTGAAGATAGCCAAGCGCTTCGCTGTGCTCTATCCGCAATTAGGACCTGACTACTGCGAGGTGATTGACTATCAGGAGACGCAGAAACGACACCTGCTCGATGAGTTTGAGAAGGTGGACCATGAGCCTCGTATCGCGGTCAGCGTGGATATGCTGGATACGGGTATCGACGTGCCAGAGATACTGAACCTGGTGTTCTTCAAGCCTGTTCACTCGAAGATTAAGTTCGAGCAGATGAAAGG
Organism: Prevotella sp.; assembly: GCA_024681875.1. Next base: position 28,722 of record JAILAA010000013.1, on the reverse strand, counting down.
TCGTGGCACCCGTCTGTGTAAGAATCTGCTGGGTGTGGGTAAGGACAAAGAAAAGTTCATCATCTTCGACTTCTGTAATAACTTCGACTACTTCGACGAGAACCCCAAGGGCGTTAAGGCATCAAGGGCCGTGTCGCTGACAGAACGCATCTTCAGGCAGAAAGCAGAGATGACACTCCTGTTGCAGGAGGGCGCACAGCAGACCTTCGACCACCAGTTGCATGGTGAGCTGAAAGATGAGTTGTGGCAGTTGGTAAAGGGGCTTGGTTTCGAGCGCATCCTGGTGAGAAAATACGCCACAGCGATAGAGCCCTTCCGCGAAGAGAAGTATTGGGACTCCCTGAGCGAGGAAGACTTGAAGAAATTGAAAGATGATATCGCCCCATTGCTGGTGGCTTCAGGCGACGAGATGGCAATGAAGCTGGATGTGCTGATGTATGCCTGTGAGTTAGCCTGCCTGAAGAAGGCTCCTGTCCCCAGGGCTGTGACTGATAAGATCAGGCAACTGTGCATTTTCCTGAAGGCCAAGAAAAGCATTATCCCACAGGTGAAAGCACAGATGGCTACCATCGAAGAGGTGATGGCAGAAGCGTTCTGGACGAATGCCAGCCTGGAGGACATGGAACGTGTGCGCAAGGTGCTGAGGGAACTGATGTGCTTTGCCATCGACGTGAGCGACAACGAGACCTTCGATGTGGATATCGAGGACATCATCGACAAACCAAGAATAGAAAACCCACAGCCCGTCAACATTACTTATAAGCAGCGTGTGTTCGACTATCTTGCAGCGCATCGTGACGATGAGGTGTTCCAGAAGATCTATCATATGGAGCAGCTGACCATACAGGATGTGCATGAACTGGAGCGCATCATGTGGGAAGAGCTTGGAACCAAAGAGCAGTATGAGGACTACTGTCGAAGGGAGAAGAAGATATATGGCGGCAACGTGGCTGCATTGATTCGCTCGCTGTGTCAGATAGACCGCACAAAGGCTCACCAAAAGTTCTATGAGTTCATCCGCTCAGAACAACTGACGGCCTTGCAGGAGGAATACCTGAACAGTATCCTGAACTATGTTTGCACCAATGGCGACATGGAGCGCAAAACGTTGGGACAGGATCCGTATCGCGGTTTCAACTGGCAATTGGCTTTTGGCGACAAGAGAGCGAAGGTGGGCAATTATATTGAGCATCTGCATCATCTCATTGAGGGTGTCCAGCCTTATGTCCGGCTCGAGGAAGAATCTGGTTATCTCAAGGCAGCAGAAGAATAACAACGGTGATCATTGCAAACTTGTGAATTTTGCCAAATGATTGCTATGCGAAGATAGCATTTTTTGCGGCAATGACGAAGTTGAGCAGGGCAAAGAGTGAAAAAGACAAAATTCAAAAAAAAATTCTGGCAGGCTGCTTCGCCCATTTCATTTCTTTTTAGTAATTTTGCGCCAATATTTTAATGAATTGTAAATCGTAAATCGTTTAATCGTAAATTATCATGGTAGATTACAAGAGTTTAGGCCTCGTGAACACCCGTGAGATGTTCGCACGTGCCATCAACGGCGGCTATGCCATTCCCGCCTTCAACTTCAACAACATGGAGCAGCTGCAGGCTATCATCAAGGCCAGCAGCGACCTGAAGAGCCCCGTCATCCTGCAGGTGTCAAAGGGTGCCCGCAACTATGCCAACGCCACGCTGCTGCGCTATATGGCTCAGGGTGCCGTGGAGTATGCCAAGGAGCTGGGCTGCAAGCATCCGGAGATTGTGTTGCACCTGGATCACGGTGACAGCTTCGAGACTTGCAAGAGCTGCATCGACTACGGCTTCTCAAGCGTGATGATCGACGCCAGCCACCTGCCCTTCGAGGAGAACATCGCCCTGACAAAGAAGGTGGTGGACTATGCCCACCAGTTCGACGTGACCGTTGAGGCTGAGCTCGGCGTACTGGCCGGCGTTGAGGACGAGGTGAGTGCTGCCGAGAGCCACTACACCAAGCCCGAGGAGGTAATTGAGTTCTCACAGCGTTCAGGCTGCGACTCGCTGGCTATCTCTATCGGCACCAGCCACGGCGCCTATAAGTTCACTCCCGAGCAGTGCACCCGCGACCCGAAGACCGGCAAGCTCGTGCCTCCTCCCCTTGCATTCGACGTGCTCGACGCCGTGATGAAGGAGCTGCCCGGATTCCCCATCGTGCTCCACGGCTCGTCAAGCGTGCCCCAGGAGTATGTCGACGAGATCAACTCACTGGGCGGCAAGCTGCCTGATGCTATCGGTATTCCCGAGGAGCAGCTGCGCAAGGCCTCGAAGAGCGCCGTCTGCAAGATCAACATCGACTCTGACTCACGTCTGGCCTTCACCGCTGCCGTGCGCCGCGTGCTGCACGACAAACCCGGTGAGTTCGACCCCCGCAAGTTCTGCGGCCCCGCTCGCGACGAGATGGAGAAGATGTACAAGCACAAGATCATCGACGTGCTGGGCTCGGACAACAAGCTGGCTCAGTTGGATTAAGGATAATCACATTTCATTGCGGCCGCTGTCCATGATGGATGGCGGCCGCAATGTTTTTTCTCCAGATTTAAAGAATACCCTCCTTTTTATTTTTTTTAAAGGTATTCGTACTTCTTTTTCACAATTATTTCTTACCTTTGCCGATGATAAACCATATCGGGATCATCATTATTAAATAATATACATTCTAAATGGAAATGAAGACTATCGGAATAGCCAGCGACCACGCAGGTTTTCCGTTGAAACAATTCGTTAAGAAGTACCTCGATGAAAAAGGCTGGGCCTACAAGGACTACGGCACCTACACCGAGGATTCGTGTGACTACAGCGACTTCGGCCACGCCCTAGCCCGCGGCATTGAAGAGGGGGAGGTTTTCCCCGGCATCGCCATCTGCGGCAGCGGCGAGGGCATCAACATGACGCTGAACAAGCACCAGTCGATTCGCGCCGGCCTTTGCTGGATTCCCGAGATTGCCCACCTCATCCGTCAGCACAACAATGCCAACGTGCTGGTGATGCCCGGACGATTCATCGACGAGGACATGGCCCGCAAGATCATGGACGAGTATTTCGCCACTGAGTTCGAGGGCGGACGTCACCAGAAGAGAATAGATAAAATACCCGTCTAACGATTGTTGGTTAACGGTTATTGTTTATTGGTTAACGATTATTGAAAATGTCACAAGCAATACAAAAGACTTTACGTGATTCCGCCGCCATGCGGTGGACAGCCCTGCTGCTGCTGGCCTTGGCCATGTTCTGCAGCTATATCTTCATGGACATCCTCTCGCCCATCTTCAAGGAGGTGCAGGACACCAGAGGATGGGACGGCACGGCCTTCGGTACCATGCAAGGATCGGAGGTTTTCCTCAACGTGTTCGTTTTCTTCCTTATCTTTGCCGGCATCATCCTCGACAAGATGGGCGTGCGCTTCACAGCCATTCTCTCAGGCGCCGTCATGCTCGTGGGTGCCATCATCAAATGGTACGCCATGACCGACGGATTCCAGGGAAGCGGCCTGGAGCAGTGGTTTACCGACAACCTGAACTACATACCCGGCTTTGACGAACTGGGCGTCAGTCCGTTCTACGAAGGAATGCCCGCTTCGGCCAAGCTGGCAGCCTGCGGCTTCATGATTTTCGGCTGCGGTTGCGAGATGGCAGGCATCACCGTGTCGCGAGGCATCGTGAAATGGTTTAAGGGCCGCGAGATGGCATTGGCCATGGGATCGGAGATGGCGTTGGCACGTCTCGGCGTTGCCACATGTATGATCTTCTCGCCCTTCTTCTGCAAGCTGGGCGGCAATATCAGCGTGAGCCGCTCGGTGGCCTTCGGCGTTGTGCTGCTGTGCATCGCCCTCATCATGTTCATCGTTTATTTCTTCATGGACCGCAAGCTCGACGCACAGACGGGCGAAGGCGAGGAAAAGGACGACCCGTTCAAGATAAGCGACCTGGGGCAGATACTCACCTCGAGCGGATTCTGGCTCGTAGCCCTGCTCTGCGTACTCTACTATTCGGCCATCTTCCCCTTCCAGAAGTATGCCGTTAACATGTTGCAATGCAACCTCCAGTTCACTGCTCCGGCTGAGGACTCTTTCTGGGCCGGACAGGCCGTTACCATCTGGCAGTATGTCGTGATGCTCATCGTGGCTGCCGCAGGCTTTGCCAGCAACTTCCAGAAGAAGCAGCAGACGCGCTACGCCTTGCTGGCCACCTCTGTGATTGCACTCATCGTCTACTGCTATATGGGCTACATGCGCCAGTCGGCCGAGTATATCTTTGCTGTATTCCCCTTGCTGGCAGTGCTCATCACTCCCATCCTGGGCAGCTACGTAGACCATAAAGGCAAGGCCGCATCGATGCTCGTGCTGGGCTCGCTGCTGCTTATCGGCTGCCATCTGACGTTTGCCTTCATCCTGCCCATGTTCAAGGGGGCTGCCGTAGGCGGCATCATCGTGGCCTACCTCACCATCCTCGTTCTTGGAGCATCCTTCTCGCTGGTACCTGCTTCATTATGGCCCTCCGTTCCCAAGCTCGTAGAGCCGAAGATCATCGGCTCGGCATACGCACTCATCTTCTGGATACAGAACATCGGACTGTGGCTCTTCCCCCTTCTTATCGGCAAGGTGCTTGATGCCACCAACGAAGGCGTAACCGACCCCACACAGAAGGACTACACCGCACCGCTGGTCATGTTGGCCTGCCTCGGCGTGGCAGCCCTGCTTTTAGGTCTGGCTCTGAAGGTGGTTGACCGCAAGAAAAACCTCGGTTTGGAGCAGCCGAACATCAAAGAGGAAGAATTGAAAAATTGAAAAGTTGAAAAATTAAGTTACTCAACAATAAACACTAAAACAAAGAACTATGAAGAAACTATTGGTTATTGCAGCAATGGCTGCACTCTCTCTGGGTGCACAGGCACAGGAGAAGCTCATTCTGAGCACGTATAACGGCACGAATCTGGCCAAGTACGACGGAAAAATGTGTAACATCACCGTCAACCGCTACGTCTTCACCGGCTGGAACACCGTGGCCCTGCCCTTCTCGATGAGCGAGCAGGAGCTGAACGATGTCTTCGGCAGCGACTGCCGTCTGGAGCGTCTCTTCAGCGCTGAGGACAACGACATGAACGGCGTTACACTGAACTTCATCGACTGCAAGCAGAGCGGTCTCGAGGCCAACACCCCCTACATGCTCTACTATACAGGCGAGGCAGGCAACAAGAAGATTGTGAAACAGGCCGAGGTGACACAAGGCCAGGCCACGCTGACCTTCACCACACAGAGTGGCGAGAAGGTGACGATGGAAGGCGCTCAGACACAGACCGAAGGCCAGGGGCTCTATGGCGTGCTGGCTCGCGACAACAGCGAGGTGCGCTTCGTCTCTGTAGGAATGGAGAACACCACAGGCTTCTATGCCACCCGTTGCTATATCCGTCTGTCATCCGGTACCAGCAAGCTGCTCACCGCACAGCATATTGGATACGGCGAGGCTACCAGCATCAATGCCATCGCCCGTCAGGACGAGCTCGTTGACGTCTACAACACGGCCGGTGCAAAGGTGGCATCACAGATTCCAGCCAACCAGGTGAACAACCTGCACAACGGTCTCTACATCGTCAAGGGTCAGAAGATCCTGGTGAAGTAAGCGAGCGGGCTTTGCCCTAAATGAAAAATGATAATTGATAAATGATATAGGCTGCGCTATGAGTTTGACAAAACGAGACATTAAAGTTATTGGTAGGCTGTTGAGTTTATCATTTATCATTTTTCATTTATCATTTAGCCCTGCAAGGGCGCAAAAAATCGGCCTCGTATTAGGCGGTGGCGGCGCCAAAGGCGGAGCTGAAGTAGGCGTGCTGAAGGTGCTGGAGGAGGCGGGCATCCGTCCCGACTACATTGTAGGAACGAGCATCGGCGCCATCGTCGGCAGCCTCTATGCCGCCGGCTATTCTGCCACCGAACTGGAAGAGATGTTCAGTCAGCAGGAATGGCTATCACTGCTTACCGACCGTCGTGCCGACCTTAGCGGCGAGCCCTACAAAGTGGTGAAAGGCATTACCTATGTCTTCGGCTTCCCCGTCCTTGACAAAAACAGCACAGCCTTTGGCATACTTCGCGGAGGCCGTGTGGAGCAGGTCGTCGACTCGATGCTTGCCGCCAAGGGCTGCGTGGAGTTCGACTGTCTGCCCATTCCCTTCCGTTGTGTCGCCGCCTCGATGATGGAGGCCGAGGAGGTAGTGCTCAGCAGGGGCACGCTGCCACGCGCTGTCCGTGCCTCAATGGCTATCCCCGGGGTCTTCAAGCCTGTGGAGATTGACGGCGAACAGCTTGTCGACGGAGGAATGATGAACAACCTGCCTGTCGACGTATGCCGTAAGATGGGGGCCGACTTCATTATCGCTGTTGACCTGCAACAGGAGAAACCCCAAAATCGCAAGTCTGACGACAACATCCTCACCTCTTTAGCCGACATGGTGGGTCTTGGCCCTATCGCCAACTGGGTGCTCACACGGCCCGACATCACCAAATACAACGAGAACCGCCAGCACTGCGATATCTACATCAACCCTCCCCTACCCGACTACGACGCCTCCAGCTTCGGCAACGAGAGCATGGTGCGTATGATTGCCGTAGGTGAACAGAGTGCCCGCAGACAACTGCCTGCGCTGCAAAAATTGAAGGATTGAAAAATTGAAAGATTGAAAGATTGAAAAAGATTGTAACCTTCGGCGAGTTGCTGCTCCGCCTCTCCAAAAACGATCACCAGCGCCTATCGCAGGGTGATTATTTTACCTGCAAATATGGCGGAAGCGAGGCTAATGTGGCCGTTTCGCTTGCCACGCTGGGAGACAAGGTGGAATATGTGACCCGCCTGCCAGATACCCCTGTAGGCCACGCCGGCCTGATGCGCCTGCAAGAGCTGGGCGTCGACTGCCGCCACGTATTGTTTGGCGGCCAACGCATCGGCACCTATTACTTCGAGCCTGCTGCCGGTATGCGCTCCGCCAAGGTGGTCTACGACCGCGCGAATTCCGCCAGCTCGGAGCTGAAGCCTGGCATGATGCCTTGGGAAGAGATTCTGAAGGATGCCGCCGTGCTGCATGTCACAGGCATCACCGCCGCCATCTCGCGCAGCTCATTAGACGCTACCCTCGAAGCCCTTGACGTAGCCGACCGCCTCGGCGTGCTCGTGTCCTACGACATCAACTACCGCAAGAATCTGTGGCGCTACGATGGCGCCGACCCACGTTCCACCCTCGGCCTGCTGCTCTCTCGCTGCGACCTGATGTTTGGCGACGCCATCGAGTTTGAATACCTCTGCCAGCGCAAGCAGCCGCCCTATACCGCCACCGATACGAAATTCGAGATGCAGATGGACGAATACCGCGAGTGGTTCGAAGACCTGCACCGCCAATATCCCCGCTGCCGCAAATGGCTCATGGGTATGCGCAACATGGTGGCAAGCAGCCGCCATCTGCTCACTGCCCTACTCTACTCAAGCGACGACGACGGAAAGAGCTATCAGTTGTATAAGGCTCCCATCCACGACATCAACGGCGTGGTAGACCCCTCTGGTGTGGGCGATGCCTTCATGGCCGGCCTCCTGCACAGCGTCAACGCCTTCCCCAACGATCCGCAGCAACAGGTTAACTACTCGCTTGCTGCCTCAGCTTTGAAAAATACCATCCCTGGCGACTTCAACCTTGCCACCGATGAAGAAATAACCGAATTATTAGCAAATCAATAAAAACACAATCCATTAAAACAAACAAAAAGACATGAAAGCTTTCAACGACAAGAACTTTGTCTTAGAGACCGAGATTGCACAAGACCTCTACCACAACCATGCGGCCAAGATGCCCATCATCGACTACCACTGCCACCTCATCCCTGAGATGGTGGCCAACGACCACCGCTTCAAGAGCATCACCGAGCTGTGGCTGGGCGGCGACCACTACAAGTCGCGTGCCATGCGTACCAACGGCATCGACGAGCGCGTCTGCACTGGTAAGGACACCACCGACTGGGAAAAGTTCGAGAAATGGGCCGAGACCGTGCCCTACACCCTGCGCAACCCGCTCTACCACTGGACGCACCTCGAGCTGAAGACCGCTTTCGGCATCGAGAAGCTCCTTTCGCCCAAGACGGCACGCGAGATCTTCGACGAGTGCAACGAGAAGCTGAAGCAGCCCGAGTTCTCAGCCCGTGGCCTGATGAAGCACTATCACGTGGAGTGCGTCTGCACCACCGACGACCCTGTCGACGACCTGCACAACCACATCGAATACGCCAAGCACAAGGCTCAGGACGACCCGATGATGATTCCCGCCTGGCGCCCTGACAAGGCCATGAACATCGAAAAGCCCGAGTTTGCCGTCTACGTCGAGCAGCTGGCCAAGGTGAGCGGTGTCAACATCGTGAAGTTCGCCGATATGATCGACGCCCTGCAGAAACGTCACGACTTCTTCGCCGCTAACGGCTGCAAGCTCAGCGACCACGGCATCGAGGAGTTCTACGACGAGGAGTACACCGACTCACAGATTGAGGTCATCTTCGAGAAGGCCATGCGTGGCCAACGTCTCTCCAACCAGGAAGTTCGCCAGTACAAGAACTGCTTCCTCTCTGTGATGGCTGAAATGGACGCCGACAGCGATTGGACACAGCAGTTCCACTACGGCGCCATCCGCGACAACAACACCGCCATGTACAACCAACTTGGTCCCGACACTGGCTTCGACTCCATCGGCGAGTTCAACACTGCCAAAGCCATGTCAAAATTCCTCAACAGGCTGAACATGAAGGGCAAGCTCACCCGCACCATCCTCTACACACTGAATCCCTGCGCCAACGAGGTCATCGCCACCATGCTGGGTAACTTCCAGGGTGGTGAGCCAGGCAAGATTCAGTTCGGTTCAGGCTGGTGGTTCAACGACCAGATGGACGGCATGATCAAGCAGATGAACGCCCTCTCTGTGCTCGGTCTGCTGAGCCGCTTCGTGGGTATGCTCACCGACAGCCGCTCGTTCCTCAGCTATCCGCGCCACGAGTATTTCCGCCGCATCCTCTGCAACCTCCTCGGCAACGACGTGGAGAAGGGCCTGCTGCCTGATGACCGCGAATTATTAGGCCGCATGGTGGAGGACATCAGCTACAACAACGCCCGCCGCTATTTCAAATTCTACTAAGTCCAATACTAGCTGAGGCGTCAGTTACGCCTAATGCTAATGCTAAACGAGATGGTCATCCCTACCGATGACCATCTCGCTTTTTCTGTCAAAAAGAAGCCCCTACGAAACGACTAACGCTCGCAGGGGCAAACATATATATAAGTAGTTCGTTTGTTTTCTGATTATAGGATAGTCTTTACGGCCTCCAGCATACCGCGATTCTGGATGAGGTCGAGGTACTGCTTGACGAGGGCGTTCAGGCCAGCCACCTTGTTGAGGTCTTCCTGCCAGATGAAGTCGGCAGCGAGGACGCCATCGGCCACCTTCTGCGTGTCGCCGGTAGCCCACAGCTTCTGCAGCAGCTCGATGATCTTGGCATCGTCGTTGGGAACAATCTCAGCACCGTCGGCACGCTTGCCACCCTTGTAGTAGGTGATGATAGCTGCGAGACCGAAGACGAGTCCCTTGGGCAGCTCACCCTTGCGCTCCAGATAGGTCTTCACGCCGGGCAGGTCGCGAGCCTGGAATTTCGGGAATGAGTTCAGCATGATGCTGGTCACCTGATGGTCGACGAACGGGTTGTCGAAGCGCTCCAGCACGTCGCTGGCAAACTTCTCCAGCTCTTCCATCGGCAAGTCGAGGGTCTGCATCAGCTCTTCGAACTGCACCTTGTGGATGTATTTCGAGATGACCTCATGGTTGCAGGCATCACGTACAATGTTCACGCCGCTGAGGTAAGCCACAGGGCTGAGCACGGTGTGCGGGCCGTTGAGCAACGTCACCTTGCGCTTGTGGTAGGGTTCCTCAGAGGGAACGAAGAGCACGTGCAGTCCGGCCTTGTCGGCGGGGAACTCGTTGGCTACTTCCTTCGGAGCCTCGATGACCCAGAGGTGGAAGTTCTCGGCCTGTACGACAAGGTTATCGCGATAGCCCACCTTCTCCTGAATCTGGGCAATCTCCTTGCGGGGGAATCCGGGAACGATGCGGTCGACGAGAGTGGCATAAACGCCACAGCAGTTTTCAAACCACTGGCGGAAGCCCTCGGGCAGTTCCCACAGGTCGATGTACTTGCGGATGCAGTCCTTCAGCACGTGGCCGTTGAGGAAGATGAGTTCGCAGGGGAAGATAATGAGACCCTTTGTCGGATCGCCATTGAACGTCTGATAGCGGCGATAGAGCAGCTGCACGAGCTTGCCGGGATAACTGCTGGCGGGTTTGTCATCGAGTTTGCAGGCGGGGTCAAAGGCGATGCCTGCCTCGGTGGTATTCGAGATGACGAAGCGAATCTCTGGCTGGTCGGCAAGTGCCATGAAGGCATCGTTCTGGCTGTAGGGATTGAGGGCACGGCTGATGACGTCGATACGCTCCAGCGTATTCACGGCCTTGCCGTTCTCACGGCCTTGCAGGTTAACGTGATAGAGGCAGTCCTGACCGTTGAGCCAGTCGACCATACCGCGCTCGATAGGCTGTACGACTACGACGGAGCCGTTGAAGTTGGTTTTCTGGTCCATATTCCAGATAATCCAATCTACGAAAGCGCGGAGGAAATTTCCTTCACCAAACTGGATAACTTTCTCAGGCATCACACTCTTGGGAGCGAAATGTTTGTTTAATGGTTTCAGCATTGTTGTTGTGCGTTTTTATTAGATGTAAGTGTTCTTTTAAGATGTGGCAAAGGTACGTACTTTTTCGCATACAGCCAAAATTATGCATATAGTTTTTGTCAGAAAAGAACGTAAAGGTTTGCGGTCGAAAAATCAAAAGTTAGTTTTTTTGCGTCACACTTGGCTGAATAAAAAAAAAGCCGTACCTTTGCAGCTCGAAAATTGATTAGCAAAAGAAATATGGCAAAGAGATTCGCCGAGCACAACGGCTTAAACCTGACACAGGTGAACAACGAGATGTTGGAGAAGTGGATGAAAGAGGATATCTTCCATCGCTCTATTGACGAGCGTGAAGGTTGCCCTCAGTTTGTTTTCTTCGAGGGTCCTCCCTCGGCTAACGGACACCCAGGCATCCATCACGTGTTGGGTCGCGCATTGAAAGATACGTTTAACCGCTACCGCACCATGCAAGGCTTCCAAGTGAAGCGTAAAGCCGGTTGGGATACCCACGGCCTGCCCGTGGAGCTGAGCGTGGAGAAGGCGCTGGGCATTACCAAGGCAGACATCGATAACCCCGAGTCGCCCCGTTATATCTCAACAGAGGACTACAACCTGAAGTGCCGCGAGAACGTGATGACCTATACGAAGGAGTGGCGCGACCTGACGGAGCGCATGGGCTATTTCGTCGATTTGGATCATCCCTACATTACTTATGATAACAAGTATATCGAGACGCTGTGGTGGTTGCTGAAGCAGTTCTATCAGAAGGGCCTGCTCTATAAGGGCTACACCATTCAGCCCTATTCGCCTGCTGCAGGAACGGGCCTGAGCTCGCACGAGCTGAACCAGCCCGGCTGTTATCGTGACGTGAAGGACACGACATGCACGGCACTCTTTAAGATGAAAAACCCGAAGCCGGAGATGACTGGGTGGGGCACTGCCTACTTCCTCGCTTGGACGACGACGCCTTGGACGCTGGCTGCAAACAGCGCACTCTGCGTAGGCCCGAAGATTGACTACGTGGCAGTGGAGACCTACAACCCCTATACCGCCAAGCCCATCACGATTGTCCTTGCCGAGGCACGCCTGAACGCCTACCTCGCTCCTGAGGGTAACATCACCGACGGCGGCGAGATGCCCGAATACAAGAAGGGCGAGAAGTTCATGCCCTACCGCATCGTGGGCCGCTACAAGGGTACCGACCTCGTGGGGATGGAATATGAACAGCTGATGCCCGCTATCAAGCCGATGGGCGAGGCCTTCCGCGTCATCCCCGGCGACTATGTCACGACTGAGGATGGTGCAGGTATCGTTCACATCGCTCCTAACTTCGGTGCCGACGACGCCTTCGTGGCCAAGCAGGCTGGTATCTGCCCCATCGTGCTGATCGACAAGAAGGGCAACGAGCGCCCCGTCGTAGACCTACAGGGCAAATACTACGTCATCGACGACCTTGATCCTGACTTCGTCAAGAACTACGTGAACGTGGAGGAATGGAACAAGTTTGCAGGCCGCTACGTGAAGAACGCCTACGACGAGACACTGACCGACAAGGACGAGACGCTGGACATCAGCATCTGCATGGACCTGAAGGCTCAGGACAAGGCCTACAAGATTGAGAAGCACGTGCACAACTATCCGCATTGCTGGCGTACCGACAAACCCGTGCTCTACTATCCCCTGGATTCTTGGTTCATCAAGAGCTCGTCGATGAAAGAGCGCATGAGTGAACTGAACAAGACTATCGGCTGGCATCCCGAGTCAACGGGTAGCGGTCGTTTCGGTAACTGGCTCGACAACCTGAACGACTGGAACCTCTCGCGCTCGCGCTTCTGGGGCACTCCGCTGCCCATCTGGCGTAGCGAAGACGGAGAAGAAATCTGCATCGGCTCGTTAGAGGAGCTCTACAACGAGATTGAGAAGGCAGTCAAGGCTGGTGTGATGGAGAAGAATCCGTTCAAAGAGAAGGGCTTCGTTCCTGGCGACATGAGTCAGGAGAACTACGACCGCATCGACGTGCACCGTCCCTACGTGGACTACATCAAGCTGGTGAGCCCCACGGGCAAGCCGATGAAGCGCGAGAGCGACCTCATCGACGTGTGGTTCGACAGCGGCTCAATGCCCTACGCCCAGCTGCACTACCCGTTTGAGAACAAGGAACTCATCGACGAGCGCAAGTTCTATCCCGCCGACTATATCAATGAGGGTGTCGACCAGACACGCGGTTGGTTCTTCACCCTGCATGCCATTGCCACGATGATCTTCGACTCGGTGGCCTTCAAGAACGTTGTCTCCACAGGTCTCGTGCTTGACGCCAAGGGCAACAAGATGTCGAAGCACGTGGGCAACGTGGTGAATCCCTTCGAGATGATTGAGAAATACGGATCTGACGCCGTGCGCTTCTATATGATGACGAACAGCGAGCCCTGGGACAACCTGAAGTTTGACCCAGAAGGCGTTGACGAGGTGCGCCGCAAGTTCTTCGGCACCCTCTACAACACCTACTCATTCTTCGCCCTCTACGCCAACGTCGACAATTACGTCCCGTCTGTTGCTGTGGCACAGCAACAAACTGAACGCCCTGAGATTGACCGCTGGATTCTCTCCTGCCTGAACACCCTCATCAAGAAGGTAAAGGCCGAGATGGACAACTTCGACCCCACCCGCGCCGGCCGCTTCATCGATGCCTTCGTCAACGACGACCTCTCCAACTGGTATGTGCGCCTGAACCGCAAGCGCTTCTGGGGCAAGGAGATGGATGCCGACAAGCGCTCGGCCTACGACACGCTCTACACCTGTCTGATGACGGTGGCCAAGCTCATTGCACCCTTCGCCCCCTTCTATGCCGACCAGCTCTACCGCGACCTTGGCGGCGTGAAGGACAGCGTGCATCTGGACGACTTTCCCGTGGCTGATGAATCGCTCATCGACACCGACCTCGAGGCCCGCATGGAGATGGCCCAGAAGATCACGTCGATGGTGCTCGCCCTGCGCCGCAAGGTGAACATCAAGGTGCGCCAGCCGCTGCAGAGCATCATGGTGCCTGCCACCGACGAGCAGAAGAAGCACATCGAAGCCGTGAAGCAGCTCATTATGAACGAGGTGAATGTGAAGGAGCTGAAGTTTGTCGAAGGACAGGGCATCTTAGTGAAGAAGGTGAAGTGCAACTTCCGCACCATGGGCAAGAAGTTCGGCAAACTGATGAAAGGCGTGGCAGCCGCTATGGATGCCTTGACGCAGGAGCAGATTGCCGAGTTGGAGCAGCAGGGCACCATCGGCATTAGCGTCGAGGGACAGAATCTTACTGTAGAGGCTGTCGACGTTGACATCATCAGCGAGGACATCCCCGGCTGGCTGGTGGCCAACGAGGGAGCGCTGACCGTTGCCCTCGAGGTGGAGCTGACCGACGAGCTGAAGAACGAAGGTATGGCCCGCGAGCTCATCAACCGCATACAGAACATCCGCAAGGAGAGCGGATTGGAAATCACCGACCGTATTATCGTGACCGTCTCTCCCAACGACGATGTGGAGAAGGCCGTCAGCGCTTTCGGCGACTATGTGAAGACACAGGTACTGGCCGACGACATTGTCATCGCTGCGAATGACGGCCAGGAGGTGGACTTCGACGACTTTAAACTGAATATCAATATCACTAAATCCTAATGATTTATGGCTGAAAAGACACGCTACACTGACGAGGAGCTCGAGGAGTTCCGTCAGATTATCAACGAGAAACTGGCACTGGCCAAGCGCGACTATGACCAGATGATGGATACGCTGACCAACCGTGATTCCAATGACGTGGATGACACGTCGCCCACCTACAAGGCTTTGGAGGAAGGCAGCGAAACACAGTCGAAGGAAGACCTGATGAAGTTTGCTGCTCGTCAGCAGAAGTTCATTCAGGGCTTGAGAGCAGCTTTGGTGCGTATCGACAACAAGACCTACGGCATCGACCGCATCACAGGAAAACTGATTCCTGCCGAGCGCCTGCGTGCCGTGCCCCATGCTACGCTGAGCGTGGAGTCGAAGGAGCTGGAGAAGCAGAGAAAATGAGCAACGTTTAACACGGATATACACGGTTTGATGAATTATTTGACACGAGGAAGGGTGGCGGTGCTATTGGTCATCGCCATCCTGCTCATCGACCAGATCATCAAGATTTCGGTAAAGACCAGTATGGAGCTGCACGAGAGCATTCGCGTGACGAACTGGTTTTACATCTCCTTTATCGAGAACAACGGCATGGCATGGGGAATGCAGATTGGCCCTAAACTGCTGCTCTCGCTCTTCCGCGTTGTGGCCATCGCCTTCCTCAGCTACTATATCTGGCTTGAAGCTCGCAAAAAAGCCCGCTGGGGCTACATTGTATGTCTGGTGATGGTGCTGGCTGGTGCCGCAGGAAACCTTATTGACTGCATGTTCTACGGATTGGGCTTCGAAGCCTCCACGCCTTTTAGCATCAGCCACTGGGTAGGTTTGGGCAACGGCTACGCTCCCTTCCTGATGGGTAAGGTTGTAGACATGTTCTACTTTCCCCTCTTCCACGCCACATGGCCCGACTGGATGCCGTTCTGGGGCGGAGAGGACTTTATCTTCTTCAGCCCGGTCTTCAATTTCGCCGATGCAAGTATCTCTGTAGGCGTCGTCATCCTGTTACTCTTCTACCGTAAGGAATTAGCCAATTTGTCACTAAAGCGTGAATAGGATTTGCTCCTTTGTCCTCATCGGCTTGGTTGCTTTCTTTGCTGCCTGCAAGCCGGGAACGCCAAGCCAGTTCATTCAGCCCGACGAGATGGAAGATATTCTCGTCGAATATTACTTGGCAAAGGCAACGGCGCAGCAGTTGAATCCCTCACAGGAAGAGCGTGAGTACAATATTGCCATGTACATCGAAGCCGTGCTGAAGAAACATGGTGTGACGCAAGCAGAATTCGACTCGTCGCTGGTGTATTACTACACAAGGGCCGACAGATTTGAGACCATCTGCAAAAGAGTATCTGACAGGCTGGAGGAACTGGCATTGACACAAGGTGCATCAGAAGGCGAGATTGGCAAATATGCCCAATACAATGCTACTGGCGATACTGCCAACATTTGGGCAGACCGCACGACGGCACTTCTGCTGCCCATGCCCCCCTACAACAGGTGGGACTTCGCCATCAAAGCCGACTCAACCTACCGTCGCGGCGATGCGCTGATGATTATGTTCCTTAGCGACTACATGTATCAGACAGGCTCCAAGAACGGCCTCGTCTACATGGCAGTAGAATATGACGATACCGTAGTAAGCCGCAATCTGCGTTTCTCTGTTACAGGACTGGCACAGATGCGAGTGCCTGAGGACACAACAAGAACAATACGTGCCATAAAAGGATTCTTCTATCTGGACGGTGGCAACGAGAGTACAACGACGACACGGTTGTTGTTCCTGAACAACGTTCAGCTGATCAGATTCCATACTACACCTGACAACGCTACACCTGACAACACTACAGATGACAACGAAGAAAACACGCCGGATAGCATCCCACGAATTGATACTGGAGAACGGCTTGCGCCAGACTCTGTCAGTAGTGGAGATTCAATCAGGGATAGTGACAAACCACTATCCTCTGACGCAAGAGCTGCCCTTCACCGAATGGTTTCCAGGACAGATAGTGCTCAAACGCGATGAGGAAGGCCTGACGCGCGCATATTATAATAATGTAATTATCAACTAAAAACTATAAGGATTATGAACTTGAAAGCACGCTTATCTATTATGAACTTCCTGGAGTTTGCCGTCTGGGGAGCGTATCTTACCTGCATGGGAAACTATCTGGGAAAGGCCGGACTTGGTGAGCAGATAGCATGGTTCTATGCCATACAGGGTATTGTGTCAATCTTTATGCCCACACTGATGGGCATTGTGGCCGACAAGTGGATACAGCCTCAACGCTTACTTGGCATCTGCCATCTTGTAGCCGGTGCTGCCATGCTGGGTTGCTGGTGGATGGGTGTGCAGGCTGGTTTCGGCAATGAGCTGCCCAACAAGGGTGCCTTTATCGCCATGTACACGTTGAGTGTTGCCTTCTTCATGCCTACTATCGCACTGGCCAATACCACAGCGTTCACCATCTTGAAAGACAACAACTACGACACGGTGAAAGACTTCCCACCCATCCGTGTGCTGGGCACCGTAGGCTTCATCGTCACGATGTGGTTTGTCAACTGTGCCGTATGGGATGACGGCAGCTTTACGTTCACCTTCGGAGAAAACAGCCACAAGTTCCAATACACGTACATGCAGTTCTTTGTCTCCGGATTGCTCAGTTTAGTGCTCTTTGCCTACTGTTTCTCTCTGCCACAATGTAAGTTGACAAAGAAAGAGAAGGCCGCCTCGCTGGCCGAGACGCTGGGCCTAAGCGCTTTCAAGCTGTTTAAGACCAAGAAAATGGCCATGTTCTTCATTTTCTCTGCGCTGCTGGGTATGTGCCTGCAGGTGACCAACGGCTATGCCGGACCCTTCATCACCAGCTTCAAGGGCGACCCTGCCTTCGCTGACACCTTCGCCGCCAACAATGCCACATTGCTCACTTCTATCTCGCAAATCAGCGAGGCGCTCTGCATCCTGATGATTCCCTTCTTCCTCAAGCGCTTTGGCATCAAGATTGTCATGCTGATGTCGATGTTCGCATGGGTGTTCCGCTTCGGTTTCTTCGGCATCGGCAATCCTGCCATGCCTGGCGTAATGCTCTTTATCCTTTCATGCATCGTCTATGGCGTGGCCTTCGACTTCTTCAATGTGTCCGGCGGCATCTTCGTCGACCAGGAGTGCGCCCCCAACATCAAGGCATCGGCTCAGGGCTTGTTCATGATGATGACCAACGGCATCGGCGCCACCTTCGGAACGCTGGCAGCAGGCGAGATAGTGAATCACTACTGCTCCTGGCAAGGCGACTATCTGCTGGGCGACTGGCAGACCTGCTGGTTTATCTTCGCCACCTTCGCGCTGATTGTTGGCGTTGCCTTCGCCTTGCTGTTCAAGAATCCTCAGAAAGCGTCAAAATAAACAGGAATCACCAACCCGCCGCACATGAAGGAAGAACGCTACTTCTATGTTCCTGAAGCATCGGCCATGAACGAGCTCCCTGAAGAGGAAGCCACTCATGCCCTGCGTGTCCTGCGCTTGAAGGAAGGCGACGAGATGATGCTGATGGACGGAAAGGGAACGTTCTTCCGCGCTGCTGTATCCATGACCAGCGGAAAGCATTGCCTCTACCAGGTTCTTGAAACGTTGCCGCAACATCCTGCTTGGCAGGGGCACCTTCACTTGGCCATTGCGCCTACGAAGATGATGGAGCGCATAGAGTGGCTGGCAGAGAAGGCTACTGAGGTGGGATTCGACGAGCTGTCGCTGCTCGACTGCCGTTTCTCCGAGCGTCACGTAGTGAAGACCCCGCGTCTGGAGAAAATTGTGGTGTCAGCCATGAAGCAGAGCCGCAAGGCCTGGAAACCTGTCGTCAACGAGATGCAGGATTTCAAGATCTTTATTTCGCAGCACACCACGGGGCGTCGCTATATCGCCCATTGTTATGAGGAGGTGCCGAGGGTGAATCTGTTTGAGAGCTTACAGACTCTCCCCCAGCCCCTCCCTATAAGGGAGGGGAGTAAATACTCTCAAGACGAAAAAATGGTCAAGAAATTAGCGGAAGAACTCTCTTTTCCCCTCCCTTATAGGGAGGGGCAGGGGGAGAGTCTTCTCGTCCTTGTCGGCCCTGAGGGGGATTTCTCCATCGACGAGGTGCGGATGGCAGTTGATGCCGGTTTTGTCTCCGTTGATTTAGGCAAGAGCCGCCTGCGTACAGAGACGGCAGGCCTGGCCGCAGTAATGATGATGCAATTGTCGCAACCATGAACAAGATACAATTCAAGAACGTTCTGCCGCAGGTCTTCGCCCACACCACCCCGTCGGGTGACATCTGGCTAAAGGACGTCAACTTCGAGAGAGGTCGCTATTATCTGGTGGAGGCCGACAGCGGCAAGGGCAAGAGCACCTTTTGCAGCTACATCCTCGGCTATCGTCACGACTATAGTGGGCAGGTGCTTTTCGATGATAAGGATTCTCGCAGCTATAGCATCGGCGACTGGAGCAAGCTGCGCCAGCGTCATGTCAGCTGCCTCTTTCAGGAATTGCGACTCTTCCCCGAACTGACGGCTTTCGAGAACGTGGAAATCAAGAACAAGCTGACGCACCACAAGAGCCGTCAACAGATAGAGCAATGGTTTGAACGCTTAGGCATTGCCGACAAACTGACGGCCAAGGTGGGGCGAATGTCATTCGGACAGCAGCAGCGCGTGGCCCTGATGCGCGCCTTGGTACAGCCCTTCGACTTTCTGCTGGCCGACGAGCCCATCAGCCATCTTGACGACCGCAATGCCCAGACAATGGCCTCACTCATCAAGGAAGAAGCCGACAGCCAAGGCGCTGCCATCATTGTAACAAGTATTGGCAAGCGTCTCCCCTTGGATTACGAATTCACCATGCAACTATGAAGAAACAACTCTTTGTGCTGATTGCGCTTTTCACGACACTGGGCAGCTTTGCACAGGAAAAAACCATGTCGGAGCTCTTCAAGGCAATGCCCGACACACTCCTACCCTACCTGTCTACCAACAATCGGTTAGACATGATCGACTTTATGGAGGCTAACATGAAAGCCGAGGTAACCAACCTGTTAGACGGCAAGAGCGAGATGACGGCATTGACACACGACAGCCTCTCCATCCGCATGAACGGCGTGCTGCGCATCGACATGAAGCTCAGCCATGTGGCAGCCCCCGTCGACAGCAGTACGCAGGTCATTCGCGTGCAGCGCACCTATCAGCTAAACGAAAACCAGACAGAGCGCATAGCCGACGTCTACAGCACCCTCTGGCGCAAGCTCTCTTCTGTCACAGAGCACTCCACGCTGCTGAAGCGTGACGAAAAGCTGAGGTAAGCTCAAGAAGAAAGAATTTCTAGTCCCCCAAAATATTAATAACAAAAAGACAAGCAATGAAAAAGTTTTTTTTCCTGACACTGGTTGCCGTGACAATGCTGTCTATGACTGCCTGCACGAGCAAAAAAGAGACAAACAACGGACAGAGCAGCGAGAGTAGCCAAGCCTCTAGCACTGACGAAGCCAACGGAGTGAACAATTTCAAGATTCAGCGTGGAACAAACGTGAGCCACTGGCTGTCGCAGAGTGAGGAGCGCGGCGAGGCCCGCCGTCAGCACATTCAGGAGGACGACTTTGCGCGTCTTGACTCGCTGGGCTTCGACTTCGTGCGCCTGCCCATCGACGAGGTGCAGTTTTGGGACGAGGATGGAAAACAACTGCCAGAGGCATGGGAGCTGATGACCAACGCCATCAACTGGGCCGAGAAGCATCACCTGCGCACCATCGTTGACCTGCACATCATCCGCTCACACTATTTCAATGCCGTCAACGAGGGCGGCAGCGATGCCAACACGCTGTTCACCTCTGAGAAAGCACAGCAGGATCTCATCAATATGTGGTACCAACTGTCCGACGCATTGAAAAGCTACAGCTGCGACTCCGTGGCCTACGAGTTTATGAACGAGCCCGTGGCCGACGACCACGAGCAGTGGAACGCACTCATCGCTAAGGTACACAAGGCCTTGCGCGAGCGTGAGCCACAGCGCACGCTGGTCATCGGCTCAAATATGTGGCAGAGCTATGGCACCATCAAATACCTGAAGGTGCCCGAGGGCGACAAGAACATCATTCTGTCGTTCCACTACTACAATCCCATGATCCTGACGCACTACGGAGCATGGTGGACACCTATCGGCAAGTACACAGGCAAGGTGAACTATCCTGGCGTGCTCGTGTCGAAGGAAGACTACGAAGCTGCCGACGACGCCGTCAAGGCAGTCATCGACGAAAACAAATTCACCACCGAGGAGTGGAACATCGACAGAATCCGTGCCGACTTTGCCGACGCCATCGCTGCCGCCAAGAAGTACAACCTTCAGCTGTTTTGTGGCGAGTGGGGCGTCTACGAGCCCGTCGACCGCGAGCTGGCCTATAAGTGGACGAAGGACATGCTGACCGTGTTCAAGGAGAACAATATCGCCTGGACCACATGGTGCTATGATGCCGACTTCGGTTTCTGGGACCAGCAGAAGCACACCTTCAAGGACAAGGGGCTAGTGGATTTGCTGATGGCAGACTAAGTAACCGTCAAAAAATAACTTGGTACAATTAACAGTTATGGTAACTAACGGCCTGCGCTCGACCTATGGTCGCTTGCTACCAACGGGACGCAAGAAAGGCCAACAAGCACCCAGCCCAGGGCATCGCCCTGGGTACAAGGACGAGGGTAAACTCGCCCTGAAAGGGCAAAAGCATTGCTTCCTGTTAAGGCTTTTGCCCTTACAGGGCGTTGACTGCGGACATCCATTACCCAGGGCGATGCCCTGGGCTGGTAGCTCATTGCCCCTTCGGGGCGCGTTGACGAGATTCACATTGTACCAAGTTATTTTTTGAACATTACTAAAAGATAGAGGGCGAGTATTGACAACAGATCATCCCCGCATCAGCTTTGTGCCGGTGCGGGGATTGTTGCAGTCTTGCCAATGCTATGCTTTTTTGAAACTGTCAGCTGTCAGGCGTAAGATTTTCTTGCGGTGCAGCCATTGGTAGATTTGGTTGGCGGTGCCTTCGCGGTCCATGCCTAACGAGAAGCGTTTGTCGGACAGCTGCTGAAATGTGAAGGGGTCTGTCATCAGTTCCATCATATTCTGCGGGCCACGCTTCGAGGTGGGCACATCGGCATTGGCCTGACGGATTAAGTCACCGAAGTAGTGTAGCTTCAGCCAGAGGTCATAGTGCAGGCTCCAGCGGCAGAAGGGCTTGATGTTGGCCTCCCACTTCATGCCATTGGCCACAAAAATGCAGATGGCCTTGCGGAAGACGTGGACGAGTGCACGATGGGTGAGGTTGTCGAACACACGGTCGCCCGAGCCGATGGCAAACTCGTCGCACTCGGCTTTCAGCTCCTTAATCATCTTGCGTGCCTGCGGACAGTCTATCATGCCTGTAGCGGCATTGAGGTTGTCGATGAAGGGCTTGAGGGCAGCGTCGTATTTGCCGTCATCATAGTCTCCAAACACGGGACAGTCGGCACCGATGCCTGGGTCGGGGATGGTGGCCAGCGTGAGGCGCGAGATGGGCCCGTCGGTCACCACATGGCGCAGGTAGCGGATGAGCTTTGAGGGAGTGGTCGAGGCGTTCCAGTTGAGGAAAAGCGAGGTGGATGCCGTAACCGACTGCGTGCCAGCCCTTTCTGCTCCGTACTGATTCCCCTCGTCGTCGTTGAGTTTCATGATGGTGAACGAGTTCTTCGAGCCCGAGGCGTTCTCCACAGCGTTCCACTGCTCTATCTCGTTCATCTTGCAATAGAGCGGTGCACCGTCGTTGTCGGCTGTGCGCAGGATGAGAGCGGCACTGGTGAGGTTGGCCATGAGGTTGCGAATCTTGAACTTGCGGCGTCTCGGCTTGTCAAGATTGCTGTTGCGCGTGTTCACTTCCTGATGGAAATCCTGCTCGGCCTTACGCTCGGCGGCGGTTGTGGCCTCGACATCTGCCATGATATGCTTGATAGGCAGGTCGACGCAGGCTTTGCCGATACCGGTCTCTGCTACGGCGACGCATCCTCCGCGCAACTCACGTGGGCGGTTGTCGATGTACTTGGCAGAGAGACCAACGGGATGAGCCTGCAGCGCGGGGAATGATGTCTGGCTGACGCACTCCACGTTTTCGTCGGGTGTGCGCGAGATGACGGCTTTCACCACCCGTGGTGTCTTCTTGCGGTTCAGGCGTGGCGGCTCGGGGCTGGCATAGATCTCGCTCAGGTTGAGCTCGTCGCAGTAGGGCTGTGGCGCGGGCTTCTCGTCGGGAGCCGTGGCGCTGGTCTCGTTCATACGCTCGCTGACGGCCATTATCTGGCGCTGTTCGCGGGTGAGGGCACGCGCGGGGTCGTTGTACTTCGAGTAGAAGTCGTCAACGAGGCGGCGGCAGTCGCCGTCCGGGTCGTTCCAGTAGTCGGGCGTGCGCTTCAAGAGCTGTGCCGCCATCTCGGCCTTGGTGAGCATTGCCACGATGCCGGTGCTGAGCAGGCTCTTCACCGTGTTGTGCTGATGGCCGGGCGTGCAGATGAGCTGCGGGTCGAGGCCCGTCATCTTGTAGTGGCGGTCGAAGATGTAGTCGGTGCGGGGTGTGGGAGACCCAACAGACTCTCCCCCTGCCCCTCCCTTGTAGGGAGGGGGGCAATTACACTGCACGCCCGAATTCCCTGCCTTGGGGGTATCTCCTCCCCTCCCTACAGGGTGGGGGTGGGTCTGTTGGGTCTCTTCCCATCCGTCGATGCTCAGTCCGCGCAGCCGGAAGGCAGTTTGGCGGGCCTCAATCTGTTCCTGACTGAGGGGGCGCAGGAAATCGTCGGTCTGGTAGACGGCGTCGCCGGTCATGTAGATGAAAGACTGCTTCATCTGCACCGAGTCGTCGCAGGGGATGCCGAGTGCCTTGCAGAAAGCCTCCTGTGTCTCAATGGCGGTCATGCCCACGGGGCAGATGAGCCAGATGTGGCATTTGCCGCTGCCACGCAGCGAGTTCTCAATGTAGATGACCTTGTCTTTCCATACGCCCGGCTCTTTGGTCAGGCGAAGGGCGCCCTCGATGGCCTGCTGGCCATACTCGCGTTTATCCATGTCGACACAGGTCTTGTGGGTGCAGCACTCGGGCAAGGCCTCGGCAGCGGCGCGGTGGTTGTTGTTGAACTGCCAGTAGTGAGGGCACAGGCCGATGATGCTGTACTTCTTCTCCTCTTTCAGCGCCTTCTGCTTCGCCTCGTCTGTTTCGGCGCGGATAGCGTCTCTGATGGCGTGCAGCTCGGGGTCGGCCAGCGCTACAGTTATCTGCTCTCCCGTCTGCGGTACTGCCGTGCCGATGTTGCCTTTGGTCACAGCGAAGACAGGCGGCGGCGTCTCGGCGGCGGGCTCCACATGGGCAGGCTGCGGCGTCTCGGCTGCGGCGGGGTTCACTACGATGTTCTCAGTCTCGAAAAGGTTGCCCTGCTGTGGGGCGATGTTAGTGTTACTCATGATACAAACTGTTTATTAGTGCAAAATATTATTGTCATACTGTATGATGTAAGATTACGCATCGGGATTTTCCTGACTGCGATGCAAAGGTATGTAGAATTTTCTAAAGGATTCTGTTATTAAGTGGATTCTTAAGACACTCTAAAATAAGTACATAGATACACAAAAAAGAGAAGTATCACCAGTTCGTGTACGCTGCGGACAATGCCCTGTACACGTAATTCAGTTTCGTGTACACCAATGCCATTTTCGTATACTTTTGTCAATACACGAAATCTGTTTCTTGGCCACGAAAACCATACGATAACCCATTACGCGAACCCATTTTGTGGACATAGGTCACACAAGTAGAGTACACGAAACAGGCAAATGGGCATAAAAAAAGACACCAATGAATGGTGTCTATGATGCAATTTCCATTTTAGGGAACTTTTCGCTGAGCATCGACTCAATTTGGCTCAGCATTTTGTTTCTCATTTTCTTCAACGAATCATCTTTGCAGGTGGTGTCTTTGGTGCGTGCTCCGGTTATCGCCGACTTGCCAATGGTCTCCCATTTGCCGCCGTGTTCTTTATAATATTTGTTGAAGTATTTGAGAAATGACTCGATGCCCACAATTGGTTGACTCCACTCATAGAAGAAATACAGATTCAATGCAGGTATCTGACCACGCTTACATTTCTCTGGCAGCAATTTGTCGAAATGCTCTATCACAAAATTGATCCTGCGAATCTTCTCCACATCCTTGCCGAAAACCACCTTGGCGAAATTCAGGGCAGGATCTTCGTCGGCTTCCGAATAAGCCTCATAGATGGTGATTTTGCCTACATCCTTGGGCGAGCAGTTATGATAATAGTGCTGAGCAAACTGCTCCTTGCTCGTAGCGCTGTTCTTGTAGGCCTTGAGCACAGGATTCTCATTGTCGCCCGAGAGCTCCTTGCTCTCCATCACAGCTTTCTTTAAATCCGGGTCAGCCATCATCGCCTCAATGAGGTGAGCCTGAGCCACCCTGCTTTTCTCGCATGATTTAATCAGGACTTCGAGACACTTGCGGGCATCCCCCTTCGTGATCTTCTCCTCTTTCAGGGCGCGCATACCCTCTTCGAGGCATTCGCTCATGTTAGTGTAGAAGTCAAACATCGCCACAAACAACTCCTTCACACATTGAGGATAGGACGAGAGGCCAAACAATTCCAGCATATAGTTCTTCGAGCTGATCAGCGACCGATCAATGGCCTGTTGCTCTGACATTCCTTTGGGTGGTTGCTTGTAGGAAACCTTGCAAAACTTCTTGAATATTTTCTTGACCCCTGCCGAACCGCTGCGCATACGCCATGAAACCTTCACCGAAGAGTCAACCAAATTGTTGTCCTCATGGGCAAACTCCTTGGGGAAAGTCTTGCAGTATTTGAACAGATACTGCTTCTGCCTGCCCAGCTTCACATTGTACTCCCTGATGTCGTTTGTCAGGCTGACGATCTCCTCTTCGTCCAGCTGCTTGCCGTTGATGGCATAAAGAAGGTTATCTACGTCAAAACGACAGATGAACTCGTATATCAAGTTCATCTGCTCCAAATGGGAGTTGCCGATATGTGGTGATGTCCGCATGGAGTGCCGCTATAATCTTCTAAAAATCAATCAGCAAAAATCAGGCCAAAAAGAAAAAACCACCAACGGCTGACACGTTGGCAGGGTTGAAGGTAAAACGATATGCACATTGTCTTACCAGTCTCTGTTCTTTAATGTATATTTAAGCAAATTGTGAATCTACTCGTCTACTGGGTATTCGCTCACGTAACAAATTGCGAAAAAACAAACGTCACCCCAGTCATCCTTGCGCCGCTCCACCAAACAGTAGCATTCGCAAGGCAGTTCGACCTTGAAGTCACGTATTTCCTGGGTCTTTTCTTTAGGTACGTAGCCGATGCGATGTCCGTCTTCATGCTCCACGCGGATGGCATTCTGGTCGCTCTCATTCTCGGGTTCCGGCATCAGCCTGCCTTTGAACTCGCCCACGTAATCCACCAGTCCTTCACAATAGCGTGTGCCTCTCACAACGAAATCAATATATCTGTTTGGGTTATAATGGATGTAGGGCCAAACATTGCCAGAATCTTTACTCTTATAGAAATATTGATAGTTTCTCTTTCTCGTCTTTGCCATAGGCATACGCGTTTTTAAGGGTTCAACAATTATTTATATCTGCTCCCATTCCTCCCAGTTGGTGTCAGCGAGGTATTTGAGAATATGTTTCTTCAATTCAACGATGTCACTATGAATGACGGCCCACACCGTATCGCTGTCAACCTGGAAATACTCATGGACAAGGAAGTTACGCATATTGGAAATGGGACGCCATTCTACTTCCGGATGTGCCTCCTTGAAAGGAGCGGAAAGCATATTGGCCGCCTCACCAATTATCTCAATGTTCTTCACAATACCGTAGTATCTGAGGACATCAGCCTCCAGTTCTTCCCTCGACAGGGAACCGGCATATCGCTCCAGACGGTCGATGGCTTCGAGAATATGCTCCAAACGGGTCTTGTCCTTAATTGCTTCTCTCATAGATTAGTATTTTATCGCGGTTGGCACTCTCTGCGGCAAAAGGCAACAGACCCTTTACGGTAACCAAATCAACATCGGTGTGCAACAAGTCCTGCAGGTCGAGGTGCATACCGCTGAGTTTGAACAAACCGACAGAGCCTTCTGGCTGTATCAGTATGTCCACATCGCTTTCAGCTGTTTCCTCGCCTCGTGCGAATGAGCCAAACAGCCAAGCCTTCACAACGGGTTGCGTCTTGAAGTATTCGACTATCACTTGTGTCATCGTCTCCGTGCTCATAGTTGGCGTAAAAATGTTTCAGCTGCAAAAATAAGCATTATTTCTGAAACTTCAAAGAATATCGGGAAAATAATTGTCGGAATGGGTTCGATTACTCGCAAATCATCCTGGCCATATCATTGAGGGCGAGGCACTGGTCGCGACGGATGGTGAGGCGCTCGTTCTTGGACGAGCCAAGCGCCCCTTTGGGTCGAGCGATGGTGCTCCCAGGGGGCAAGGAGGAGGAGCTGGCCGCGGGCGCAGGCCTCCATGCGCTGACCGCCGGGCTTGGCAAGGTCGGTAAAACCGTTCTCCTGAAGGATGATGAGAGGGAGACCCTCGGTGAAGGCGGCACGCATGACGGCCTTCTCGCCCTTGGAGATGCTGGGAGAGACGAGGACGGCTCCGGCGCGGGCCTGCTGCAGCCACCATGCCTGCTTCTGGGCAATCTCATCGTCCGTGAGGCGGCGTGAGCACTGCACCTGCAGGCGTACGGGGCGCTGAAGGAGGAAACGGTTGCCGATGGCAGAGAACTGCTGGCCTGCCACTACGAGGCCGCGCTGCACGCGGAAGAGGTCGGGGTGCTCGCGCTTCATCAGGAGGCGGCGGGGGTTGTCATGGAGGTAGTCGAGCCATCGCTGCAGCTGGCCCTGGCGCAGGAGCAGCTTGTCGTTGAAGCCCGGGGCGAAGAGGAGGCCGTGGGTGCGGTCTTCGCCTCGGCGTTCTTTGGGCTGCGCAGTTTGTTGCCGTTGCTGTCCTGTTTGTTGCTGTCCTGTTTGTTGCGTTGGCAACGCAACAGACGGAACACCAGGCAGCAGCTCGCGGTAATGGCGGTTGCAGCTCTGCTTAAAGCCGCGCAAGGCCATACCGAGGGGCTTCTCCATCTGCTCCTTGACAAAGAGGATGCCGTGCAGGTGGTCGGGCATCATCTGCAGCGCTACTACCTCTATTTCAGAATGGTGCTGCGGGGCTGCCCACCATTCGTCACTCACCCGCTGCCCCAGCTCGCTGAGAGCCATGCGCGGGGCTTCGGGACTGCCTTCTGGCGCCTCGCTGCTTCCCACCACCTGGCCAAAGAGCGGACGGCGGCCCTCGGTCACCATCGTCACCATATACATCATGCGCTCCGTGTAGTCGTGACCCACACAGCGGCGCTGCATAGAGGGCTTCTTCTCGCCCGCAAATGCCTTCTGGCTCTCGTAAACTTCGCGCTTCATGAACTTTGTCGGCAAAGATACGAATTATTTCTTACAATCCAAAATTTTCTCGTTTTATCTTTCACAAACCATCCTGGCCATGGACCCCATCTTACATCTTACAGTCTGACAGTTTATAATTGCATAGGGGCAACAGGAAAGAATAAAAAAATAAAGAATAAAAGAATATAAAAAATAGTCTTCTATTATTATACTTCATTTTTATTACTTCTTCTCTCTCTGTATCTTTTCTTCTCATACTCGGTATAGGAGCGCAAAATCTAACTGTCATATTGTAAGATGTAAGATTATTCCTCAATACGTCGACAAAAGAATTTAATTTAAATTTATTCTTATTTCCTTGAAAATAAATGCATTATTATTTGGTGGTTAAAGAAAAAATGTGTATCTTTGTATCGTTAAAGTTCACTTATTTATTAACCCTTCAACACAACACAAACACTATGCTTCAGATTGATTTTTACAAGAACAAGCGCGCGGGCCACGAGAACTTCGGCAAGGTGTATGGACGCGTGAAGGCCAACAAGATGATTGGCATCGACGAGCTGGCACAGCACATCAGCGACCACGGCTCGCCCTACACCGTTGACGTGATCCACGGCGTGCTGCGCAAGATTTCCAGCTGCGTGCGCGAATTGGTGCTGGGCGGCACTCCGGTGAAGATTGACAACCTGTGCATCTTCCGCCCCGCCATCACCATCGGGCGTCCTGCCAACGATGTGGAGACCTTCGACCTCAACATCGGTCCGGAGA
>JAILAA010000205.1 GCA_024681875.1 Prevotella sp. | reverse complement strand
TCATCATGTGTTCTTCAGTGACAGCTTACGTCGTAAAGGGGCAGCAGGTACGCAGACTGTCACCAATGCCGCACAAGACAATTCGTTCAAGATGTATCCATGCGCCATGCCGCAGCACCTGCTGTCTGAAATCAACTATCTTGTGGAGTCAAACAAGAAAACACGCATCAAGAATCGTCCCCTGTGGATTGTATGTCCGACGTTCTATCCATCGCTCAATAAGCCTTATTATCCGCAGCCTGCATGGTGGAGCGTCTTCACCTCAAAGGCTTTCGACTTCTCGGCCACAGTGCTTTACGACAAGTATAAACAGCGTGACAATAACACTACTTGGTCAAAGGTGCTGTACATCTCGTTAGATTACTTATCAATGTGCTACAGTGACCTTGGTATAGAAGGTGATCCTGATGCTAAGCAGAAATTCCTCGACGACTTGGAGGACTCGATGGAGCAGTTTCTGCAGCGGCGCGAGAACAACGGCAAGATGATGCGCCAATTCATGTGGCAGGGCCAGGGCGACAAGACGTTTAAGAACGTTGAGATTGTCGATGTCAAGGAAACCACGAACGATGCCGTAAAGGCCGGTAAGGAGGAATTGGAGCTTTCCACTTCGCCTATATTCTTGGCCTTGCAGGTAGACCCCAGATTGGTTGGTGTGCCTATGGTAGCAGCATCGAACGGCGGTACAGCCCTGCGCGAGATGCACCTGTTGAAGCAGCAGCAGCTCTCGATACAGAAACGAAACTATGAGCGCTTTATGAACGCCATTGCCGCATACAACGAATGGAGTCGTGCGGAGTTCCATGTGATTGATCAGACTCTGACTACGCTGGATGCGAGTAAGACTGGCACGAAGGAAACAATAAATGGTGAGGGTGCTTGATGACGCAACTATTAGTTAAGTATATTATGTTCGAGTGCGGCTGGCCGTGATAGTTAGCCGCGCTTCTTTTTCGGCAGATACTTGTCTATCAGTCCATTCTTAATCGCCCAATCATACACAGACCGATGCTTACTCCTTAGCTCCATACGTGTCTTACACTCGGTAATCATCGCCATCTTTTCTTCCAAAGTAAAAGGTCTCCATTCTATCGGAAAATAATCATTGAGCACCCCTGCTCTCAGTAATACATTATACGCCGTCTGGTATTTCTGCTGCAGTTCTTTCCTCGACTTGCAAAGCGGAATGACCGACAGGCTCTTCTCCAGCGTCCAGGTAATCTTCGGACCTTTGTCCGGATAACACTCGTCTATCTTCCCCGCATTCAACAAAACGGTATAAGCCTGAGCATATTTCTTGCGCAACTCGTTAGGGCTGTCATATTCCGATGCAGTTTTCATTGCCCTCTCAAGCGTCCAGTATCCGTTGGGCTTATTCTTAAACTTCAAATCTGAGCAATACTTATCCATCAGATGATGGCGGTGAATATATTTATAGTAACCAGGCGACCCTTTCATGAAGTCATCCACATACTCATACTTTGCCACTTCCCGCTTTATACGCTCGTCGGTATATACCTTTGTTGTACCGCCAAGTCCGCCGCCCTTCATCCTATTCAGCATCTTCCATCCGTCAGCCTTATACTTACGTATATACTCGTCTTCAACCTTTGCCGCTTCGACTTTCGGTAGCCAGTCTGTCAGTAACTTGTATTCAAAAGTCGAACCAGTCTTCTGGAGATGCTTATAGACGGGCGTATTCCTTTCTTGCGGAGAAGTATGCTGTTTGTATCTGTCTTCAGGATCTTGTGTCAATCCTATGTATGCGTAGCCGTCTGAGAATGTAAATGCGTATATCTTCCTGTTAAACCAATTTCCTTGCGCTTCCATGTGACTGCAAATTTCGTCCAACCAGCCGTTCTTCTGAGCAGCACCATGAGCAGACTTATTCCCTTTGCGAAACTCTTCCTTTGTCTTATACTTCTTGGCTTCTTTTTGACAACGTTCTTTCGTCCAGTACCCAACAGGCTTAACCAGTCTTTCCATGTGAGCGCAAATTTTATCGAGCAGACCGCGAGCGTGGGCCGAGTCGTATGCCTTACGGTCCTGATTATAGAAGTCTATTCGATGTTTGAATTTCTTTGCTCTCTCTGCCAGTTCTTCTTCGGTGTAGTAATTCACTTCTCGCTCCATGTGCCCGCATAATTTATCGTACAGGCCACGTCTTATAATCAGTGTATAGGCCGATCCGTCACATTTACGAAAATCCTTTAGCGTATCATACCTGCTGGCTATCTCTGCCAACATTTCATCAGACATATCTTTTCTAACCTCATATTGCATGTGACCGCACAGCTTTTCGGTTAACCCACGGTCAACAATAGCGGCGTACACAGAAGGTTCCTTCTCTCTGAACTCTTTGGCGATAGTGTATCGCGAAGCTATATCTGCCAACTCTTTGTCCGAACGTCCCTTTGGAACTTCCCGTTTCATGTGACCGCACAACTCGTTGAATAGTCCACGCTTGTGTATAATAGTATACATCACAGTATCTTTCTCACGAAACTCCCTCAGTACGTCATACTTTGACGCAATCGCAGCCAGTTCTTCGTTAGAAATCGGCAGTCTTGACTCTCGCTTCATGTGCCTGGTAAGTTCCTTCAGCAGGCCGCGCCTTGCGATAAGTTGATAGGTGGCGTTTTCCTTTTCGCGGAACTCACCTATCGAGTCGTAATTCTTCGCCACGGCGACCAACTCTTCATCTGTACGTCGTTTCCCTTTTGGCATAGTTACTTTGCAAATATAAGGCAGCACTGCGCGTTGCTATGGCTGATTGTGCAAGCCACCGGGACGTTTCCGTTACCCGACGCGGTTACTGCCCTAATGGGTATCATTTTTACTATGGCAGATACAACAAATGCCACCATCAGTGGCGGCATCATCTTGTACCGCACAATCATTTAAGCACTGCAAAGGTACAAAGAATTTCCGAAACCACCAAATATTTCGACGATTATTTTTATTCGGCTCGTCTGCCCTTGATTTTAAGTTTGATACGTAGTATCTTTCCGACAAAAAGGTAATATATGAAATCAATAAAGAATATATTCCGCAAGAAGCAGAATCCGAATCCTCTAAGGATAGAGGGTATTGCCGATGCACCCATGACACCGGAGCCTGACGATGCAGAGCTGGCAGCAATGGCACTGCTGGAGAAGATGGCAGAGATAAAGGGCGTCAGCCGGAATGACAGCATCACGGCACGGGATGCCGGCGGCGAGAAGAACGCGGCCCGTGACGCCGCCTACTACAAGAAGCTGGCGGAGCGCATCCGCAGCGCCCATGAGTCAGCCGGCCTGCGCACGCAGCGCTTCCTCGCCTTCTGCGAGCAGGAGCTGGGGAAGCCGGACCTTCCCAAGGAAGGCCCCGGGTCGCTCGGGCTCCTGGAGGCTGAGCTGTACAAGCGGATCGACGTGGTGAACCGTCACGGCGGGGAGCTGAGACGCCGCTGGCAGTACTGCCTGGCAATGGTAACGGTAAGGCTGATGGACGGGCTCCCCCCTGTAGGCGAAGAAGAAGCATAGAACGGTATGGCACTCATTTCGGAAGTACAGGAGAGGAGCTGGGCCGGCGACAAGTACGGCGACAAGGTTAAAAGCTGGAAATGGGACTGGCGCGACACGCGCATCATGGCGTGGATCAACAGCTTCGAGCGCATCAGCCGTGAGGACACCGAGGACAACATGGAGCGTCTGAGCGCCATCCGGACGGGCGCGCTGAAACGCTCGCTGTGGTGGAAGACATGGGCCACGAGCGGCGGCGACACCCAGGTGTTCGCAGCCAAGTACCTGTACTACGCCAAGTTCGTTGAGCTGGCCGTAGGCAAGGGCGACCCCTACGACGCGCCGGTGCCCAACATCCCCGCCCCCTTCTGGGCTCCAATCCCGGTGCCTACCCGCCGACGCAAGGGCAAGCCGTTCGTGGTGACGGAGATGCGCACGCAGGCTACCAAGTTCACCTCGATGGCCCGCAGGGAGTTCTGCTTCGCCGGCACGATGTTCATGGTCTATGCCATGGGCGACAACCAGGATGCCCATGACGCAGTGAACCGCGCCCTCTTCCGCCGTCAGCGTCGCGGCATGTTTGACAGATAACCATCATTAGAAACCGACACAGAACACAAGACATATGGCAACACGTCACGAACTTATACACATCGACTTTGTGGCCAACGCCGGCAAGGCGAACCCGGTCATGGAATCACTCAGGAAATCCTGTGAAGAAGCCCGCCTGTCAAAGGAGAGCCTCGACAAGGCACTGGCTGACGCCAGGGCATCCAATGCCTCGGCGAAGGTGATTGCGGACCTGGAGGCGAAGCTGAAACAGCAGACCAAGATCTGGCAGGCGCTGGCAAAAGGCGAGCGTGAATACACCAAGGGCATCGACACGCTGTCGAAGGGCATCAAGGAGTTCAACGACGGCACGCTCGACCAGATGTCGGCCAAGTTCAACAAGGCCGTCTACAACGCCGCCAAGCTCGTGCAGAGCGCCGTGGATACCGGCAGCAAGGAATGGAACCAGCTGCAGCGGCTGATGGATGCCACCGACCGCAACGTGACCCGTGCCAAGGAGGATATCGTGACCATGATGCAGTCGCTGAAGGACGGCAGTTCCGTCAGCACCGTCCAGCTGACCCGTGCCAAGGAGGTGCTTGAGGACCTGTCGCGGCTGGCCGTCGCCAACAGCGAGGACTGGCGCGGGCTGAAGGCACAGATGAACGAGGTGGCAAAGGCCGTCGAGCAGGTGGCCGCCACCGAGCGCAGCCTGAGGGGCGAGGTCGCCTCCGAGCAGGACGCCATGCGCCTGTCGAACGCGCTGACCCAGGAAAGCATCAGCCTGCGCCATGCCGACGGCGAGGCTGCCATGCAGGCCGCCAGGAAGGAGCGCGAGGGTGTAGAGAGCGTCATGAAGGGCATCAGCGACAAGATGGTCCAGCGCAACAAGGAGCTTGAAGGCGTCAGGGAGGAGATAGAGCTGCAGGAGATGCTTGATGATGAAATCAGGAAACGCGACGAGAAGCTGGCCGGCGCCCGCAAGAGCAAGCAGGATGCCGAGCGGCGGCGCGACGAGGCGGACCGCATCATCAAGGAGTACGACGAGCAGAAAACCAAGGTGGGCGAGTTGAAAAAGGAGGTTGACGAGCTGACAAAGGAGCGCGACAAGGAAGTGCGCGCCGCTGAGAAAGCCGCCAAGTCTGCCGAGCAGCATGCCAAAGCCGTGGGCGAGCAGCAGGAGAAGGTGAACGGTCTGGATAATGAGGTCAAGAAGCTGACGCAGGATATCGAGGACCTGAGCAAGCAGCCCGTGAAGCCGGCGGTGGATACCAGCGGCGTGGACGATGCCAAGAAGAAAATCAACCAGGAGCCCATCAAGCCGAAGGTGGACGACTCGGAGATCAAGGCGCTGGAAGCCCGGCTGAAAGCCGTTCAGGATGCCATCGCCGGGAAGCGGCAGCAGATAGAGAACGAGAGCAGGAAGGGTTCCGGCATCATCAGCCAGTGGGAGGAAGCCCTTGCCCGGGTCCAGGGCAGCAAGGACGGGCGCCTGACGGCGATGGGCCTTGGCGACGACAAGAAGCAGATGGACGACCTGCTTGACGTGGCCAACCGCTTCTATGGGATTGTTAAGGACATCAAGGGCATAACGGAGGATAAGTTCATCCCCTCTCAGGCCGCAGAGCCTATCAAGCAGCTGGCCGAATACTACAAGATAACCGAGGAGGAAGCCCGCAAACTGGTACACACCATGGAGCGAAGCGACGTGGTGCAGAAGAAGTTTGCCACCCTGCGCTATGACGAACAGATCGGCTTCCTCGCCATTCAGCAGAACCAGGGGAAGGACGACCAGCTGATACGCATCGAGGCCGCCCAGTCGTATCTTGAGAAGGCCCGTGAGCGCGCAGCCGGACAGACGGAGAGAATCAACAAGCTGACAGGAGAGCAGAAGAGTCTCGAGGAGGACGAAGCCGAGCTGAAAGGAAAGATTGCCGCCGCCTCCGAGAAAGCCGCCAAGGCTGCCGAACAGCAGAACGAGGCCGCCGAGAAAAAGGTGAAGCTCACGAATAAAGAGC
This sequence comes from Prevotella sp., assembly GCA_024681875.1. The sequence continues at coordinate 8,600 of JAILAA010000205.1, read as the reverse complement.
AGCAGGAGTTGGAGAGACTGACCAAGGACAATCAGGATCTGGACAGCGCCATTGAACTGCTGAAAAAGCACCGTGACGAGTTGACCGCCTCTGAGGATAAGGGAGCCGACGCCGCCAAGAAGGGTGCCGAAGCCGCCAAGGAAGAGGCACAGGCCATGAAGATGACGGCAGAGGAAGCCAAGGCCGCATTGGAGGAAATGAAAAAGTTATCGACCTTTGAGTACAAAGGCGGTAAATTGCAAATCTCCAATCCCGAAGAGGCACAGAACTTCCTTAGAAATTCTGTCAAGCAACATGGCATCATCAGCAAAGATGGTTCCTACATGCTGCAAAGCGGAAAACCTGTCAACGATGTTGTCGATGACTTCAAAAAGCGATATAATATTGAGGGTGGTAAAAAAGAAACCCTTGATATTATCAGGCAACTTATAACGGGTACTGATAACGGACTGATTAAGTCTGGCTTCGAGAATAGCGGTAATTTCTCGTTTAAGATAGATAACGAGAAGTTGGCTGCACGCACAAGAACCATGCAGGAACTCTTGTCTATCTCGAAGGGTATTACCGAAGCTGTCAAGGAACAGACTGCTGCTGAACGGGCGCAGGAAATCATGGTGAAGCGACTGCGCGAGGCGTACCAGCATGAAAACGAAGAACTCGAACGTCGCAAGAAGGTTTATCAGCAGAGATTAGCCGATGCCGACGCCATAGGCGGTCCTATAGAAATCAACGGCAAGTTGACACAGCGAGGCTTAGAAGAGCAGAGAGCCGAGGAATACAAGCAGAAATACATAGAAGGCGAGAAAGGCCAGCAAGCCGTCGTTGACAAGGCTTATGCAGAATATCAGGCCGCCAAGACTGGTGCCATAAAAGCGGAGACCGCCGCTACTGATGCGAATACCAAGGCGAAGAAAGATAACGTCAGCGTTGACCAGCAGAAAAAGCAAATCGACGAACAGATAGCCGCTCTGGAACAGCAGAAGGCCGGCAATACCGAACGCCTCGCGAAGCTGCAGGAGAAGGGTGCCAAGGCTGCCGGCGATCGCGCCAAAGCCACCAAGGAGGAGACGCAGGCCGTGAAGGAGTCTGCCGATGCCGAGATGACGATGGAGGAACTGCTGAAGCGCAGAGCACAGCTGGACGGCCAACTCGCTGAGAAGAAGAAGCAGCTGGAGAAGGCCCAGGAGAAATTGAAGAAGATGACCGAGAGCGAGACGGCTGCCGAGAAGGAACAGTCTGACGTGACGGAGCGGCTCGCCAGGAAGACGGCCGAGTATAACGAGGAGCTGGCGAAGGCCGGCCCGATGAAGGAAGCCAGCGACAAGGCCAAGAAAGACCGCAGCAGCGCCAACCGTGCCGCCAACCGTGCCGACGAGACCATCAGGATCACCGAGCGTGAAGCCATACCGGAACGCAAGTCGGAGGAGGAGATGACCAAGATGCGCCAGCAGGCCGAGAGCCTGGCCAAGGAGGTCAACGACCTGACGCTGGCCTACGACCAGAACGCACAGACCATCACCAGCCTGAACAAGCGCGAGACCGAGGCCGCCATTGAGATGGCACAGAGCGAGAATGTCAGCATCGAAAAGGTGAAGCAGGCCATAGAGTTGCTGAAGAAGAAGATAGAGACCGAGGCCACCGACGCCAAGACTATGCAGGAGCGCGGTGACGCCATCAATCGGTTGAGTGAGCGACTGACTCAGATGAATGCCGAGGTAGCCAAACTGTCGCAACCCATCGCCGACCGCCTAAAGGTGGACGACCTGGGCAAGTTGAGCGAGACGGATATACGCCAGGGCATCGAGGCAGCCAAGCAACTCATCCAGACCTACGAGAGCGGCAGCAACGAAGCCAATAAGCTGGCCGAAAGCATCGTCAGGGCTGAGAAGCATTTGAAGGAAACAGGCATCGAGGCGGCGCGCACGGCGCAGAAGCAGGCAGAAGCCCAGCAGCTGCTGGCCGACAAGCACAAGCAGATGCAGGAGCGCATGCAGGCTCTGAACCGCCTGTCGAAGGAAGGGCTGACCGAGACGCAGCGCTACTGGCAGGCACAGATGGAGGGCGCCACCCGTGGCAGCCGTGCCTTCAAGGAAGCCGAGCGCAACCTGAGACGCATCAGCGCCGAGCAGGACAGGCAGACGCAGGCACAGCTCGAGACAAGTGCCGGACGCCTGGGCCGCAAGAACCTGAGGACGCTGTCGGGTGAAGAGCTGCAGGAGTCGGTGAATGCCGCCAAGCAGCTGCTGGCTACCATGAGGCCCACCAATGCAGCATATGCCGACCTGCAGAACAACATCATCCGTGCCGAGGAGCACATGAAGCAGTACGGGCTGGAGACCGCCCGCAGCGCACAGCAGGCCGCCGACCGGCTGCAGACGATGAAAGACCGCATGGACGGTCTCAACAGGCTGTCCGATGCCGGCCTGGAAGAGACACGCCGCTACTGGCAGGCGCAGATGGACGGTGCCGAGCGTACCAGTCAGGCATATATAGAGGCCAAGACCAACATGGAGACCATTGCACGCGAGCAGAAGCGTATTGCAACTGAGCAGGTGAAGGCCGACGCCCAGAGGATATACTTCAACAAGATGCTGATGAGCGAGGGAAGTATCCGCAACGCCATCGAGGCCGCCAAGCAGTATCAGCAGACGCTGGCCGCCACGAGTCCGGAGTACCAGCGGCTGAAGACGGCCATCGTGGATGCCGAGGAGCACATCAGGAAGTACGGCGTAGAGGCGGAGCGCGCAGCCCGCAAGGAGACCGAGGCCGCCCGCAAGCGTCAGGAGCTCGACACGATAATGCGCAAGCGGCTATACAATATGAAGGAATTGTCGGAGTCGGACCTGAGGGCGCAGGAGCAATACTGGCAGCGCCTGGTTGACGACCCCAAGACTGCATCAGCCAGCCTGGCCCGCTACGAGAAGGACCTGAAGCGGGTGCATCAGCTGCAGGAGCAGATGGCCGCCGGCAAGATCAGGACAGAGGGACAGGAAGCCTTCGGCTTCTTTGAGAGCGGACAGGACGAGAACGCCAGTGCCAACGAGACAAAGCGTCAGGCCGATGCACTCAAGAGATACCGTGACTCGCTGCCTCAGAAGGACGAAGCCGACACCATCGCCAGGATCAATGAGTATCTGGCAAAGGCAGGCCAGTCGGCGGAGAAGGCCAGCAAGGACGTGATGTCTCTTGCCGATGCGCTGAGACTTGCAGAGGGTGCCGGCAAGGACGGCTTCCTTGCCTCGCCCCAGCAGATACAGCAGGCAACCAAGGCCATTGAGCAGGAGCGCGAGGCCGTCATCAGGCTTATCCAGCAGAAGAAGGGCAGCGGCCAGGCCTCCGATGCGGAAGAGAAGAAGCTGGCAGAGCTGTCGAAGAAGCTGCGCGACCTGAAGTTCGAGCAGGACAACTTCAACATGAGCCAGTCGAAGATGCAGATGCTGATGAAGCAGCCCGCCAACGCCGTGAGCCTGGAGGAGCTGCGCGCCGCCATCAAGCGTGCCGACGGCGAGTTGCGCCGCATGGAAGGCTCGCTGGACAAGAACTCAAAACAATACAGGGCTTTCGCAGAACAGGTGAAGAATGCCAAGAACACCCTCAAGGAGATGGAGGGCCAGGCCAGGGCCACCTCATCGTCATGGGACAAGGCATGGAGCCGGCTGAAGACCTATGTCGGCATGTACATGGGATTCAATATGCTGTGGTCTAAGATGACGGCTACGGCTGACGACCTGCTGACCCTGTCCGACAAGATGGGTGAAGTCAGGAAGACCACCGGCTTTACGGCTGACGAGGTAGGCCGGCTGAGCGACAACCTGGCAAAGCTCGACACACGCACATCCATAGAGAATCTGCTCAGCATATCGGCACGAGGCGGCCAGCTGGGCTTGAAGACTCAGCAGGACATACAGGGATTCACCGAAGCCGCCAACCAGCTGATGGTCGCGCTGCCGGAAATGGGAGAGGAGTCGGCCACCGAGCTGATGAAGATAGCAGCGGCCACGGGAGACCTGAAGCGTAACAACGACGACGTGCGCGAGACGCTGGAGCGCGTCGGCTCTACCATCATCGCCCTGCGTGCCAACAGCGCATCCGCGGCACCGGCCATTACGGACTTCGTGAAGCGCGTCGGCGCCGTGGGCGCACAGGCCGGCATCACCATCGACCAGGTGGCAGCCCTCGGCTCTACGGTCGACGCGCTGGGCGGACGCGTCGAGATGTCGGCAACGGCTCTCTCGCGGATGATTCCCGCCATCAGGAACAACGCCTTTGCCGTGGCCAACGCCATCGGCATCACCGAGAAGGAGCTGAAGGGCATGAGCGGCATGGAGCAGATGGTGACGATCTTCCGCAAGCTGCACGACAGCGTGAAGGGCTTCGACATGTCCACCGAGGAGGGCATGAACGGCGCCGCCGATGCAGTGGAGAACATGCTGGGACGCAGCACCTCCATGCAGGACGTCATGAAGCAGCTGAACCAGCAGGGCGCCCGAGCAGGCATCGTGTTCGGCCTGCTGTCGCAGAACGTGGACGAGCTGGAGAGGCAGCTGAATACGGCGGGCATCGCCTACAGCAAGAACATTGCCCTGTCGGACGAGTACAACAACATGAACGAGACGGCTGCCGGTAAGCTGGAACGCCTGAAGAACCGGATAGAGGAGTTCTTCGTCAGCGCCAGCGCGGAGAGCTGGCTTGGCGACATCATCGGCATGTTGCACAAGTTGGTTGACCTTATTTCCGACGAAGGACCCATGGGGTCGTTCTTCCGCTATACCATTGCCTATCTGACCCTTATGAAGATGAAGTGGACGGAGGCGATCGGCACGGCACTCATATCCATGGGGCAGTTCCTGTTTGCCACCCAGAAGTCGGCGGCTGCAACGGCGGCCGACACAGCCGCCAAGGCTGCCGATGCCGCAGCGACGGAAGCCGTGGCCGTAGCCAACGAGGAAGCAGCAATGGCCACCGGCAAGCTCAACAAGGCCATGAAGGCCAACCTCATTGCGGCGGTGGCTACCGCAGTGCTGTTCCTGGGCATGAAGCTCCTGGAGGCGTCAAAGCGTGCCAGGGAGGCTGCAAGGCAGATGGACGTCATGGCCGACATAGAGAAGAAGGCCAAGGAAGAGAGCGTCAAGGAGCGCATCGAGCTGGAGAAGCTGTACAAGGCGACGCAAGACCAGACCAACTCGATGGAAGAGCGCAAGAAGGCCCTCAAGGACATGGTAGGCGACGCCAAGTATAACGAATACTACTCAAAGCTGTCCACGGAGAGCGAGCTGGCTGCTGCCGCCGCCGGTGCCTACAGGGACCTGTCCGAGCAGATACTGGCAACGGCCCGTGCCCGTGCCCTTGATGCCAAGGCAGAGGAACTGCAGAAAAAGCGTATTGAGCTGGAGGACGAGAAGGCGGAGCGTGAGGAATGGGAGAATGAGAACCGTAAAAAATATAGAGCTGGGAAACGCGAATACAAACGTCAGCAGGAGTATGTCGGAAGTGCCACGGGTGGCGCTACTGCCGGATTCCAGGAGTCGCAGATAGCCCGGCAGGGAGCAACGGCCATGAAGCCTGCCATCATCGACGAGTTCGAGGGCAGCGTCAGTGAGAGGAACCGCATCAAGGCCGAGATCGGGCAGATAGACAAGGACCTCGAAAAGCTGAAGACCCAGGTAAGCAAGCTCAACATCAAGTCGGATACCGACAACAACGGCGGCGGCGGAGGAGGCGGCGGCTCCAACCCCTACGGCGACTACAACAAAGTCACCTCTCCATACGCGGAGTGGAACGGCGACGACCTCGTGGCACGCCGCAAGGAGATGCTGGAGCGCGTAAGGGCGCTGGCCAACGGCGCCGACGTCCAGGCCGTGCTGTCGGAGGACGCGAAGTTCATTACCGATGCCGTCCGAAAGAACATCAAGACCACCGACGATGCCATAGAATGGTACAACTCGGAGCGGCTGAAGATACAGGATGCCCTTCATGCCAAGCACCTGACGAACACCGGCGACTGGCTGGACCCCAAGGCACAGCGCAAGGCGGGCCGTGTGGTGAGGGATGAGATGAAATACTATCTCGACGAGCTGGATGCCTACTATACCGAGCGCAAGGCGATGATCCAGGAGGCCCAGAACGACGAGGAAATCAGCGAGGCAGAAGCCCGCAGCCGCACCATCGCCAACGAGGCAGAGTGGCGGCAGCGCCGCGCCGAGCTGCAGCAGCTCTATGCCAGGAGGGGCGCAGAGGTGGCCGAGGCTGAGCAGCAGGCCGTCTTCGACATCATATCGGAACGCACCGGCGAGACGACAGCATTCATCCAGAGGGATATTGCACAGACGGTAAGGTTCATCGAGGACGTGGGACTGAGGAGCAAGGCCGCCATGGACCGGATCCTCGGCGACCTGGACAAGGGCATAGAGCAGGACTTCCTGCGCCAGCGCAACGCCATCGGCCAGCACATGAAGGCCATCCGGGACATCATCGACAAGGAGCGTCCGTTCAACGGCATCACCAGGGGGCTGGAGGACAGCCTCACGACAATGGGCATCCTCACGGCACACATGAGCAGGGAGCGCGAGGACCTGATGGCGAAGAACGCCGACATGGCGGAGTTCAACCGGAGGCAGGCCGAAGAGTCGTTCAAGGAGCTGACGTTCCTGCTGGGCGAGGCGGAGCACGCCTACTCGTCCACCGCCGGGGAGGTCATGCAGCGCGCCGCCAAGGCCGGACTGACGGCATGGGTGGAGGAGATGAAGCAGAACCCGCAGATGCAGGAGGGCCTGATGGCGCAGCTGCGCTCCACCTTCGACACTATCCAGGACGCCATCAGGAAGGAAGCCTCGCTGTTGAAGAAGGAAGCCGAGATCATGTGGAACAACATCCTCATGCCCGGCGGACAGACCACCATGAAGCAGGCCTTCGACAAGACCATCTCGACGCTGGGCGTCGAGCAGGGCCGCGTAAGCCGTGCCAACTCGCTCATCGGCGCAGGGCAGGCATCGGAGCGCGTGGCCGACAGGCTGGCCATCAAGCAGATGCAGGTGCAGATGGCCATGCAGCGGGCCTACTACGACCTGATGCGCAAACGCGGACTGGCACAGGTGGAGATACTGAGGCAGCAGTCCGAAGAACTGAGGGGTCAGGGCAACCTGGAGGAAGCCAAGCGCAAGAGCCAGGATGCGCAGCACGTGCAGATGGCACTCAACCTGGCCACCACCAAGGAGCAGACCGAGCTCCTGAAACAGGAGGAGGAACTGACGGCGAAGGTGGAGGAAAGCCAGAACCGCCTCTATGCCGAACTGAGGGAGTGGAGCAGCCTGATAGCTTCGTCCACGCGGGAGATGTTCGAGGCCAGCAATGCCGGCAACCGCGAATACTACAACGAGCTGGCGAAGATGAACCTCACCGGACATGGCGGCCCAGGAGCAGGAACCTACATCGTCATCGACCACGAGGGCACGGACGATGCCGCGGCCCACTACGAATACCTCGACCAGCGCGAGGCCCTGGAGCGCCAGCGCGAGATAGAGCAGCAGAACGCACAGGCTGACGCATGGAAGAAGGTGATGGACGACATCAACCAGAGGATGTCGGAGAGCATCACCGACTGGATGAACGCCGCCATGCAGAACCAGAGCATGGACCTGAACACGGAGGCCACGAACCTGAACACGGCAGCCGAGAACGGCTTGACGGAGGCCGTGAACAGCCTGGCCATGCAGATGCGGCAGGGTACTGGAGAGGGGACGGCGGAAGACGCGGCAGGAGCGGGCCTTGGAGGAGCCAGTACGGGCGACAGCTTCAGCAGCGACAAACAGGGCAGCTACCCGTCTGGCGAGCTGTCGCCCGAAGCGCAGCAGAGGATCGACGAGAGCAATGCGGTGACGGAGGTGGTGACCGGCAACGAGAAGAGGCAGGCGAAAGAGACTGCCAGTAACAACCAGAAGATACAGGCCAGCACGCAGAGCACCTTCGCCAAGATGACGCAGGCTGCCAACCTGTACGGCATTGCCTATCAGGCCATGTCGAACGACAACCTGTCCGCTTCCCAGAAGTTCGAGATGATAGCCCTGCAGGCCGTGGGCAACGGAGCCATCAGCGCCCTGACGACCAACCTGGCACAGTCGGAGGGCGAGACGGCCACCAAGCTGCCGGGCATCCTCGGCAAGTCCGTGGAGTCGCTGGGTCCCATCGCAGGCCCCATCGTCTTTTCCGCCCTGACGGCGCTGCTGGGAGGGCTGATGGGCATGGCCGTGTCGAAGGTCGCCAAGTCGAAGTCGCAGATAGCACAGGTGACAGGCGCGTCAGTCGGCGCAGGGCGCATGGCAACGGGTATGATGACGTATGGCGAGGGTAACGTGAATGAGCTGACGGACCCGTCGACGCTGACGCCTGGCAGACAGTATAACGTGGATAGTGCAGACGGAAAGACGTACCGCGCACGCTACATGGGTAAGAACGCCAAGACACACATCACCAACGGGCCGGAGTTCCACCTGGTAGGCGAGAAGGGTAGGGAGGCCATCATCGACGCGCACACTACCCGACAGCTGCAGATGGACGACAACGGCATCTGGCAGTCGATACAGACGCTATACAACGGCGGTCGC
>JAILAA010000196.1 GCA_024681875.1 Prevotella sp. | reverse complement strand
CTGCACGCTATTCAAAAAATGTGCAGCTTTTGGGCTTCGATTTTTCGTTACTGATGATGCAAAGATGCCACTTTTTGGTCTCTACGCGTTCTAGTTTGACTTTTTTCAGAGACCTGTTTTTGTGGTATTTTTTCTTTACATGAGTCCCACTTGAAAAAGTACGATTCGGTATGTTATCATCGCGAATTCAAGCGCAGCCACTCCCCTCCTTTTCCAAAGGAGGGGAGTGGCTGAGCCGTCATTCGTTGAGATTGCATACAGGGATGGTTGAGATTGCATACAGGGATGGTTGAGATTGCATGCAGGGATGGTTAAGATTTCGTACAGGGATGGTTAAGATTTCGTACAGGGATGTGGGTAAATTCGCCCAGCGCATCACATTTACCCAGGGCGCTGCCCTGGGCTATGTGCTCATTGGCCTTTCCTGCGTCCCGTTGGTAGCAAGCGACAGAGGTCGAGCGCAGGCTGTCCCGTCTTTAAGCAATAGCACTTCGCGTTGCGATTTACCGTAGGCTTGAGCCTATCTTCTTGGTGAAACGGGTGGTGCCGTTGCTGACGGTGAAGATGAGCTGACCCTTCACATTCGGCAGGGCGACGACGGTGGCGGCATGGAAGGTGCGCTGTCCGATGAGGCGTCCGTCGGCAGTGAAGGCCGAAAGCGTGAAGCTGTCAGAAGCATTGGCGCCCTGCACAGCCACGATGTAGAGGCCGTCGCGCGTCTGGCGGACGGTGAGGGTCTGTTGGGTGTCGATGGCAAAACCATCGACAACAGTGGGCACGTCGGGCAAGACGGTGGCCTCCTTAGGCAGCGTGGCGTCTGCAAGCAGGAAATCTGTCTCGTATGCGCCCAGGTCAGGAGCCTCTCCAGCGTATTCAATGGCCGGGATAACGATGTTGGCTGCGGCATACTTCTCGTCATCAGCATCGACAATGACTCCTGCGTCAACATACTGCAGACCGTTCTCCAAGTCAATGTGGGCATAGTCAACCTCGGGCAGCGTGCCGTCGCTCTGACGCGGGCCGATGAGCTGCTGTGGCTGGTTCATGGCTGTAAAGCACTCAGGGGCAGCCTTCCAGTCGCAGGCCAGCTCCTTCGAGGCGACGGTAATCTCCCAGCGGCCCCACTCACCGCGCTTGCCATAGTCGGTCTCGCTCTTGTCGGTGACGAGGCGGTCGTTGATGGCGATGCTGTTCTGAATCTCACAGACGCTGCCGCTGGCCAGTGCCTCATAGATGCGATAGCTGTATGATTTGCCTCCGATGTCGGTCTGCCCTATACCGGTGCAGTTGTTCATAATGATGTCGCCCGAGTTGTGATTCTGGTCGAAGCCCTTGTTCAGGTTGCGTACGGCCAGGCAGCGGTTGAGGATGCAGTTCATGCGTCCCTGGTCAGAGCCCATCTTGAAGCCGTTGCCGTTGCCGTTGGTGGCAGTGCCGTTCATAATGCCGTTCTCATAGGCCAGACAATACTCCATGATGATGGTCTTGTTGTCCTCGAAGCCGCCGGTTTTCTTGAAAAAGACGTCGTAGCCGTCGTCGCTGTTGTTCCAGGCACGGCATCCGAAGAAATAATTGCCGTCGCCGACGCTGATCTTCGGTGCGAAGCCGTCGGCGTCGCCGTCGCTCTCGTCAGCGTTCTCGTAGGCGTCGCAGTTGATGACGTAGTTATAGGCGCCAAGGTTTTTCATCTGCAGTCCGGTATCGCCGTTGCGGTAGAAGTTGCACTGCTCGATGATGTTGTCGTGAGCGTCTTGCGTGCGTGCGATGATGTCGGCTGCTGATCCTCCCGTAGGCTTGTTGCGCTCGATGAGCATACCATTGTCAGATGCGTTGGTGATGTCAATCTTGTAGAAGTGCCAGTAGCTGCTGGTCAGGCGCACACCCTGATAAGGATTGTCGCTGTGTGCGTGGTAGGGCATCCCGCTGAAGTCGAGGATGGCGCGTCCGCCATAGGCAAACACCTGTATGTAGGCTTCCTCAGTGCCGTTATGGTTGTCAATGTTGATACGCTTGTCATAGACGTAGGTGCCGGCCTTCATCCAGATGCGGTCGCCGGGCTGGGCAATGTTGATGGCTTTCTGCAGGTCGAAGAAGGGTTTTTCTGCCGAGCCGTCGGCGATGGCATCATCGCCATCGGGGGCACACCATATCTCGTCGCCCTTTATCTCGTCGGGTGTCTCGACCATCTCGTCGGTCTTCACGGTCTTCGTTTCACCATATGCCGTACCCTTGGCAGTCTTCGCATACGCGCGTATATAATAATATGTGTCGTCCTTCAACGGGATGACTGCGTTGAACTTGGCCTTCGGCTCGAGGGCGATGGTAGTCCAACCCTGCTGGGTCGGCGTCTCGGCGTATTCGAAGCCCACTTCGAGAAGGTCGAGGCCGCCATCGTCGGTGACGATGCCTGTGGCCTTGTAGCGTGAGCCGCTCTTTGTCACCTCGCCCGTCTGCACCACGGGCATGGTAGCCTCGGCGGTCAGCAACGAGCGCACGTCGCCATAGGCATAGCCGGCGTTAGAGAGGGCATAGGCGCGGTAGTAGACCGTCTGTTCAGCCTTCAAGCCGGTGATGAGGGCCGAGAACTGGCCAGTGGCGGGGTTCTCCGTTTCCACCACTTTGTCGCCCAAGGTGGGAACAACGCTGACAGTGCTCCAGACGAAGCCCGTCTCCTGGATGGGCTGGTCGCCAGCGTCAAGCACCTCGCCAGTGAGCAGGGCACTGTTCTTCGTGATGTCGGTAGCCTGACCTGTGGCCACGACAGCGGGTGTGCCATAAGCCTGGGCCTTCACAGTGAGGTTGTCGATGTCGGCATCGCCGCTGCCCTCATTGGCAATCTTGATGCGGTTTACCTCCAAATCGTTCACATTGATGGAGAAGTTGTTGTTGCCGTCGCTGGTCTGCGTTACCTTCGTCCAGGTGCTGCCGCCGTCCTTCGAAGTATAGCACGTCAGTTTGTCGCCCTTGCGCGGGCCGAAGAAGGTGACATTCTTCACACCATAGAGCAGCACGGGCGTGACGACATAGCTGCCGTTCTTAGGCAGACGCAGGTTCATGGTCGAGCCGTTCACGTTATAGCTGCTGTTGGTCGAGGCGAAAGCATTGTTGTAGATCCACGTGCCCTGTCCAGGGACATAGAACTCCACGTCGGCCGAGGGGCGTTGCTGCGGGAAGGTGGTGGCATCCTCGAAGTCCTGCACGAAGTAGGTGCCGTCGGAGGCCACGGTCTGACCATTGTCGTCTATGGCCGTCTTGAAACTCTTCACTGCCCCGTAGGTCACGTCAGACTCGTCATAGCGGGCGTAGGCACGGTAATAGACGATGCAGCCCTCGCGAAGTCCGCTTAATTGAACATGGAACATGGAAGCCTGAAGAACGGCTGGCGCAACGTTGTCCTGCAATGCGGGTTCCTTGCTTGTGGTGCTCCATACGAAGCCCACCTCATGGAGCTCCTTGCCACTGGTCTTGGTGACAGAGGCACTGAGTGTGGCCGACGAGGTGGTGATGTCGGTGGCATCGCCGGTGACGAGTGTTACCGGCTGGTCGTAGCTCTGGGCATAGACGGTGATATTGTCGATGTCGGCATCTTTCGAGGCATCGTTGGCCAGCTTGATGCGATTGACGGTGTTGCTCTCTACCATCACGGTGCAGGTCTTGCCGCTGGTAGTGACGGTAGCCTCCGTCCAGGTCTGGCCTTCGTCGGTCGAGGTGTAGGCCTTCACCGAGGCGCGGCCAATGTAGAAGGTGACCTTGTGCACACCGTTGCTGAGCACGGGCGTCACCACATAGCTGCCGCTCTTGGGCATACGCAGGTTCATGGTTGAGCCGTTCTCGTTATAGCTCGTGTTCGTTGACTGGAAGGCGTTCAGATAGAGCCACTCGCCCTGTCCTTCTACGACGAAGGCCTGCTCAGTGCCATTCTTCGTCTCTGGATACTGCGTGGCGTCCTCAAAGTCCTGAACGAAATAAACGCCATCGCCACCGATGGCCATTACCGGCACAGGCATCAGCCACGCTGCCATTAGAAGCATGTTTAGTAGATGTTTTCTCATAATTTGCAAATAGTAAGTAATTTGCATGCAAAGTTATGCACATTTCTTTTTCCTGCCAAATTTTCTGCCAAATTCTTATGGCGTTTCGCAAATAATTGCTAACTTTGCAGCGAAACAATCTGTTTTTTTAAACATCAATCATATGAAAAAGAAAAGTTTGAAGGTAGCAGCATTGCTGCTCTGTGGCACGATGCTCAGCAGTTCGTGCATTGGTTCGTTCAGCCTGTTCAACAAGTATGAGAAGTGGCAGTGCTCTATGACGGACAACAAGTTCGTCAATGGCATTGTGGGCTTCTTCCTGCAGCCTATCGTCGGCGGCATCTGCCTCTTCGTCGACGCCGTGGTGCTCAACACTATTGAGTTCTGGAGCGGCGACAACCCAATGGCTGCCGGACAAGTACAGAAGATAAAGGGCAGCGACGGCGTGCTCTATACCATCACTACCCTGAAGGACGGCTACGAGGTGAAGTCACCCGACGGCAAGGTCGTGCTGTTTAACCACGATGCCGAGACCGACTCATGGACGATGACCCGCAACGGCCTCACCCTGCCCGTCGACCTGGCCATGGTGAAAAAGTGAAAAAGTGAAAAACTAAAACTCTGACCTATGAAAGACAACACCCCCACCCCGCACATCGGTGCGAAGAAAGGCGAGATTGCTGAGACCGTCATCATGGCGGGCGACCCCCTGCGCGCCAAATTCATGGCCGAGAACTTCCTTGAGAATCCCGTGCAGTTCAACAATGTGCGTGGAATGCTCGGCTTCACCGGCACTCACAACGGCAAGCGCGTCAGCGTCATGGGCCACGGCATGGGCATGGCATCCATCGGCATCTACAGTTACGAGTTGTTCAATTTCTTCGACGTGAAGACCATCATCCGCGTGGGCTCCGCCGGCAGTATCAACATGGACCTGAACGTGGGCGACCTCTGCATCGCTATGGGCGCCTGCACCAACTCGAACTACGCCATGCAGTATGAGCTGGCCGGCACCTTCGCCCCCATTGCTGACTTCGACCTGCTGCGCGGTGCCGCCAATGCCGCCGACAAGTTCGGCTACCGCTACAAGGTGGGCAACGTCATGTCGAGCGACACGTTCTACACCGAGAATCCGCACAACGACAAATGGATCAACATGGGTGTACTTGCCATAGAAATGGAAGCCGCAGCTCTCTACATGAACGCAGCCCGCGCAGGCAAACGTGCGCTGACCATCCTCACTATCTCCGACCACATCCTGAAGGGTGAGGCTACGACAGCCGAGGAGCGCCAGACCACGTTTACAAAGATGATGGACGTAGCCTTCTCGCTGGTATGAAAGTCGTGAACCTGCAGGAGCAGAACTCCTGCCTCAACCATTTCATGGCCGAGATACGCGACAAGAGCTACCAGCGCAACCGCCAGCTCTTCCGCAACAACATCCAGCGTATCGGCCAAGTGATGGCCTACGAGATTTCCAAGACCCTCGACTATCGCCCAAAGAGCATCACCACGCCTTTGGGCATAGCCGAGACGGCCTTGATGCGTGAGGAAGACATCATCCTCGCCACGGTGCTGCGCGCCGGACTGCCTTTCCACGAAGGTTTTCTCAGCGTCTTCGACCATGCGCAGAACGCCTTCGTCTCGGCCTACCGCATGTATACCAACCGCGAACACACCGAGGTGGGCATCCACACGGAGTATATGGCATCGCCCAGCGTGAAGGGCAAGACGCTGATCATCTGCGACCCGATGCTGGCCACTGGCGGCTCGATGGTGGCGGCCTACGAGGCACTGCTGAAGACGGGACGCCCGGCGCAGGTGCACATCGCCTGCATCATCGGCACGCCCGAAGGTGTAAAGATGCTGCAGGACAACGTGGCTGACGATGTCACCCTGTGGTGTGCTGCCATCGACCCAGGCATGAACGAGCATAAATACATCGTTCCAGGCTTCGGCGATTGTGGTGACCTGTGCTACGGCGAAAAGCTCTGAGTCGTTTTAACGGGAAAAAAAGAAACAGTTTCTTTTGCGTTGCGCTCGTTTTTTCGTACCTTTGCAGCCGATTTTAGCATCCCTATTTATATGCAAGACATCAGGAATATCGCAATCATTGCGCACGTAGACCACGGAAAGACCACTTTAGTAGATAAAATGATGCTGGCTGGCAACCTGTTCCGCGAGGGACAGAACCTCAGCAGCCAGGTGCTTGATGCCAACGACTTAGAGCGCGAGCGCGGCATCACCATCCTCTCGAAAAACGTCAGTATCAACTGGAAAGGCACGAAAATCAACATCATCGACACGCCGGGACACTCGGACTTCGGCGGCGAGGTGGAGCGCGTGCTGAACATGGCCGATGGCTGCCTGCTATTGGTCGACGCCTTCGAAGGCCCGATGCCGCAGACACGCTTCGTGCTGCAGAAGGCCTTGGAGATTGGCCTGAAGCCCATCGTGGTGGTGAACAAGGTGGACAAGCCCAACTGTCGGCCTGAAGAGGTCTATGAGATGGTGTTCGACCTGATGTTCTCGCTCAATGCCACCGAAGACCAGCTGGACTTCCCCGTCGTCTACGGCTCGGCAAAGAACGGCTGGATGGGGCCTGACTACAACAAGCCCACTGACAACATCACTTATCTGCTGGACAAGATTGTGGAGGTCATCCCGGCCCCGCAACAGATAGAGGGCACCACGCAGATGCTCATCACCTCGCTCGACTACAGCAGCTACACAGGCCGCATCGCCGTAGGCCGTGTGCACCGCGGCACGCTGACCGACGGCCAGATGGTGACCATTGCCCATCGCGACGGCTCGATGGAGAAGACGAAAGTGAAGGAGCTGCACACGTTTGACGGCATGGGCCACCACCGCACCGACAGTGTGGACTGCGGCGACATCTGCGCCGTCATCGGCTTGGAGAAATTCGAGATTGGCGACACCATCTGCGACCTGGAACAGCCCGAGCCGCTGCCGCCCATTGCCATCGACGAGCCGACCATGTCGATGCTCTTCACCATCAACGACTCGCCGTTCTTCGGCCGCGAGGGCAAGTTTGTGACGAGTCGTCATATCAACGACCGTCTGATGCGCGAACTGGAGAAGAACCTCGCCCTGCGTGTAGAGCCCTTTGAGGACAGCACCGACAAATGGGTCGTCTCCGGCCGCGGTGTGCTGCACCTCAGCGTGCTTATCGAGACCATGCGCCGCGAGGGCTATGAGCTGCAGGTGGGTCAGCCGCAAGTGATCTATAAAGAGATAGATGGCACTAAGTGCGAGCCTATCGAAGAGCTCACTATCAACGTGCCCGACGAGTTCTCGTCGAAGATGATCGACATGGTGACACGCCGCAAAGGCGAGATGACCAGCATGGAGAGCCAGGGCGAGCGCACGAACATCGAGTTCCTCATCCCCTCGCGCGGCATCATCGGCCTGCGCACCAACGTGCTCACCGCCAGTCAGGGCGAGGCCATCATGGCCCATCGCTACAAGGAGTACCAGCCGTTTAAGGGCGACATTGAGCGCCGTGTCAACGGCTCGATGATTGCCTTGGAGACGGGCACTGCCTATGCCTACGCCATCGACAAGCTGCAGGATCGCGGCAAGTTCTTCATCGACCCGGGCGAGGAGGTGTACTTCGGACAGGTGGTCGGCGAGCACGTGCACGACAACGACCTGGTCATCAACGTGTGCAAGGCGAAGCAGCTCACCAACGTGCGTGCCTCGGGCACCGACGACAAGGCCCGCATCGTGCCGAAGGTCGTCATGTCCTTGGAGGAGTGTCTGGAGTATATCAAGGAAGATGAGCTGGTGGAGGTGACGCCGAAATCGATGCGTATTCGCAAGGCCATCCTCGACCACGACCAGCGCAAGAAAGCCAGCCGCTCGTAGCCACGGACTGACACGGACGTTTTTTGCCACGGACTGACACGGACTGACACGGACGTTTTTAGCCACGGACGGACACGGATTTACACGGACGTTTTTATGGCAACGGACTGACACGGATTTACACGGACGTTTTTATGGCCACGGACGGACACGGATTTACACGGACGTTTTTAGCCACGGACTGACACGGACTAACACGGACTAACACAGAAAAAAAGAAAAGTCCGTGTTAGTCCGTGTTATTCCGTGGCAATATTTTCCCGCCGTTGTCCGTGGCAGTCCGTGTAAGTCCGTGGCCATATTTTCATCCGCCGTAGTCCGTGACAGTCCGTGTAAGTCCGTGGCAATATTTTCCCGCCGTTGTCCGTGGCAGTCCGTGTAAGTCCGTGGCAGTATTATCATCCGCCATAGTCCGTGACAGTCCGTGTAAGTCCGTGGCCATATTTTCCCGCCGTAGTCCGAGACAGTCCGTGTAAGTCCGTGGCCATATTTTCATCCGCCGTAGTCCGTGACAGTCCGTGTAAGTCCGTGGCAGTATTATCATCCGCCGTAGTCCGAGACAGTCCGTGTAAGTCCGTGGCAGTATTATCATCCGCCGTCGTCCGTGACAGTCCGTGTAAGTCCGTGGCAATTATAAAGTCCGTGGCTATTACTTTCCTGCTACGATTCGCTTGATGTCGTTGAGTTTGTTCAGGGCTTCTACGGGCGTGAGGTTGTTGATGTCAAGGCCGAGGATTTCGTCGCGCACCTGAATAAGCACGGGATCATCGAGCTGGAAGAAGCTCAGCTGCATTCCCTCTCGCGTGTCGGCAATCTCGCCGATGGGCTTGCCAGCCTTACCCACTTGGGCATTCTCGCTCTCCAACTGCTTGAGGATGACATTGGCACGCTTCACGATGCTGCGCGGCATTCCAGCAATCTCAGCCACATGGATGCCGAAGGAGTGCTCGCTGCCGCCGCGCTCCAACTTGCGCAAGAAAATGACCTTGCCATCCACCTCCTTCACCGACACATTATAGTTTTTGATGCGGCTGAAGTTTTTCTCCATCTCGTTCAGCTCGTGATAATGCGTGGCGAACAGGGTGCGGGCCTGTGCCCGTGGCTGCTCGTGCAGATATTCCACGATAGCCCAGGCAATGGAGATGCCGTCGTAGGTGGAGGTGCCGCGGCCCAGCTCGTCGAAGAGCACCAGCGAGCGCGGCGTCACGTTGTTGAGGATATTGGAGGCTTCCGTCATCTCCACCATGAACGTCGACTCGCCTAGGGAGATGTTGTCAGAAGCGCCTACACGAGTAAAGATCTTGTCCACCATACCGATGCGGGCGCTCTCGGCAGGCACGAAACAACCTATCTGCGCCATCAGGACAATGAGAGCAGTCTGGCGTAGCAATGCACTCTTACCCGCCATGTTCGGGCCGGTGATGATGATGATCTGCTGGCGATCCTGGTCTAACAGAATGTCGTTGGGCACATACTGCTCGTCAATGGGCAGCTCTGTCTCAATAACGGGATGGCGACCCTGACGGATGTCGATGACGTCGCTTTGGTCGAGGACGGGCCGTATGTAGCGGTGCTCCTCGGCCGTCTTTGCAAACGACAAGAGACAGTCGAGACGCGCCAGCAGCGTGGCGTTGATCTGCAACTGAGGAATAAACTCCTGAATGGCCATCACCAGGTCGTTGAACAACTGCGTCTCCAGCGCGAGAATCTTGTCTTCGGCGCCAAGAATCTTTTCCTCGTATTCCTTCAACTCCTGCGTGATGTAGCGCTCGGCCTGCGCCAGCGTCTGCTTGCGCACCCATTCGGCAGGTACTTTGTCCTTGTAGGTGTTGCGCACCTCAAGATAATAGCCGAACACGTTGTTATAGCCTATCTTCAGGCTCTGGATGCCTGTCGCGGCGGACTCGCGCTCCTGAATCTGCAGCAGGTAGTCCTTACCGCTATAGGCGATGTGGCGCAACTCGTCCAGTTCATCGCTCACGCCATCACGGATGACACCGCCTTTCTGCACTAATTGCGGCGGCTCGGGCATCAGCTCACGGCCGATGCGGTCGCGCAGGCTCTCACAGAGGGAGAGGCGCTCGCCGATGGAGCGGAGGACAGCCCCACCCCCAGCCCCTCCCGCTGGGGGGAGGGGAGTAATTACTTCTTCAGCTATTCCTCCACGAGAGATGTATTCACTCCCCTCCCCCCCGCGGGAGGGGTCGGGGGTGGGGCTTGTGGCTCCTTTTATTTCCGCCACGGCCTCCAGTGCAATCCTCAGCTGCAGAACCTCGCGAGGCGACACGCGGCCCACGCTGGCCTTGGCAATGATGCGCTCGAGGTCGCCCACACGGTGCAGCTGCTCGTCGACAAGCTGGCGGAAGTCGGGGTCGCGGAAGAAACAGTCCACTACATCCAAGCGCTCGTTGATGGGTTTCTCATCTTTGAGCGGGAACACCAGCCAACGGCGCAGCAGACGGCTGCCCATCGGCGAGACGGTACGGTCGATGACGTCGAGCAACGAGCGCCCGTCGTCCTGCATGGGCTGCAGCAGCTCCAAAGAGCGGATGGTGAACTTGTCTAACCGGACATACTTCTCTTCTTCGATACGCGAGATGTGGGTGATATGGCCCAGTTGCGTGTGCTGTGTCTGCTCCAAGTATTGCAGGATGGCGCCGGCAGCAGTAGTGCCGTTCTTCAGGTGTTCCACGCCGAAACCTTTCAGTGACTTTACGCCGAAATGCTTCAGCAGCTTCTGATGGGCTGTCTGCTCGGTGAATACCCAGTCGTCGAGCTCAAAGGTGAAGTAGCGGTTGCCGAAATATCGCTCGAAGTCTGCCTTGCGCCCCCTCACAAACAGCACCTCTTTCGGCTGGAAGTTGCCAAGCAGCTTCTCCACATAGTCGTAGGTGCCCTCGCCCGTGAGAAACTCGCCGGTGGAGATGTCAAGAAAAGCGACGCCACAGGCCGACTTGCCAAAGTGCACGGAGGCCAGGAAGTTGTTCTCCTTGTAGTTCAGCACATTGTCGCTGAGGGCTACGCCAGGCGTCACCAGCTCTGTAATGCCGCGCTTGACGAGTTTCTTCGTCAGCTTCGGGTCTTCCAACTGGTCGCAGATGGCCACGCGCTTGCCGGCACGAATAAGTTTGGGGAGATAGGTGTCAAGGGCGTGATGCGGAAAGCCGGCCATCTCGTCGCCCTTGTTATAACCGTTGTTGCGCTTCGTCAAGGTGATGCCCAGAATACGTGATGCCGTGACGGCATCCTCGCAGTAAGTCTCGTAGAAATCACCACAACGAAACAACAGCACCGCATCGGGGTGCTTCGCCTTCAAGTCGAAGAACTGTTTCATCATCGGCGTCAGTTCGCCGTCTTTCTTTGCCATGCTGCAAAGGTAATCATTTTCCGCGTCCTGACAAAATTTAGTGAAACAAATGATAGGTATTTCGACAAACAACTATTAATAATTGTATAAATAATATAAATGTTGATAACAAAATTAACTTTACTCCATAATTATTAGGCCGCTTTTGACTTTTCTTAATATCTTTGTAGGACGTACCTAATGATTAGACTGATGACGAAACTAAAAAGGAGCCAACTGATGGTTATGATAACCATTATGTTCGTATTTAGCCCTCTAATAACTCATGCACAGCAGGTTGCCTTAAAAAGCAACCTTTTGTATGATGCAACCATGACGCCCAACCTTGGAATGGAGGTGGGAGTCAACAAAAAGCACACTTTTCAAGTATTTTATGGGTTGCACCCATGGAAGTTCGGTCATGGGGACGACCAGAAGTATCTCAAGCACTGGATTGTCAACCCTGAATGGCGCCATTGGTTCTGTCATCGCTTCAACGGCTCCTTCGTGGGAATCCATGCCTTCGGCGGACAGTTTGATGCTGCCAATATCAAAATGCCTTTAGGCTGGTGGGATGAATTGAAGGACCACCGCTTCGAGGGCTGGTATGTAGGCGGCGGCGTGAGCTACGGCTATCAGTGGGTGATGTCAAAGCACTGGAACTTCGAGGCTGCCATCGGTGTAGGTGCCGCCTATATAGAATATGATAAGTTCAAATGCGGTACATGTGGCAAAAAAATAGAAGACGGCAACAAAATTTACGTAGGACCTACAAAAGCCGCCCTCTCACTGCTGTATCTCTTTTAATCCCATAGCCCCATCATGAAAAAGTTCCTCACCATCATCCTCCTCGCTCTGGCTACCACAGCAACGGCACAGGAGGCCATACGCCTGACAGGCGACAAGAAAGACACCGACGCACAGGTCAGCGTGCAGAACTTCCAAGTGGCATACACCGACCAGAAGACCATTCTCACGATGGATTTCATTCTCGACCAGCTTGACGTGCCCAGCAACCGCTACCGTGCTTTCACACCCATCATCCGAGCAAAGGACGGAGCACAGGAACAGCGCCTGAAGACACTCATCGTCAGCGGCAGAAGGCAGAATATTGTGTTCGAGCGCGACGGCATCGACGAACTCTATGCCAGTAACTGCGAGAACATACGCCGAATGAATGACACCCCACAGACCTACAGCTATACCGACGCAGTCGACCGACAGTCATGGCACCATAATGCCGAGGTGCTTATAGAGGCTGACCTCTGCGGATGCGGCGACAAAATGAAGAACGAAGAGTTCCCCATCGCCACGCTGAAGCAGCCCGACCCTTGGGAGTTCGTCGAGCTGGCCAACCAAGAGCCTGACACCTACAAACCGATGCGCGAGCTGCACGGCTCGGCCTACATCACCTTCGTCGTTGACCGCTGGGAGATGAAGCCCGACTACATGGACAACCGCCGCGAGCTGCGCAAAATCACCGACACACTCGACATCATGGTGGCCGACAAGAACATCACCGTGAATACCATCAAGATTCATGGATGGGCCAGCCCCGAGTCGCCCTACAACCACAACCACATGCTGGCCACCAACCGTGCGAAGAGCCTGACAGAGTGGCTCCGCAGAAACTACCAGCTGCCCGCCACCGCCTTCGCTCCCGCTGAAGCTACACCCGAGAACTGGATAGGCCTGAACGAAGCCATTGACAACATGGATACCGACCTGCTGCCGCACAAAAATGAGATTGCCGCCATCGTGAGCGACCTGCTCAGCCAGGACAGCACCGTCATCGCACGTACCGCCGACGCCACAGAGGCTCGCATAAAAGCACGCTACCCCCAGGAATACCAGTACCTGCTGAAGAACATCTACCCGGGCCTGCGCCGCTCTGACTACGAGATTACGTTCAACATCCGGCAGTTTAACACCATCGAGGAGTGCCTCGACATCTACCGCACCAAACCCTACCAGCTGTCGAAGCACGAGCTGTGGCGCGTGGCACAGACCATGCAGCCCTACAGCGACGACTATAACCGCGTGATGCAGACCGCCCTCAACTACTATCCCGACGACGAGGCCGTCAACCTCAACCTTGCCAACGTCGCCCTGTCACAGCATGACCTGCTGAAGGCAGAGACATTACTCGAACATGCAGGCAACGGAGCTGCTGCTGAGAACGCCCGTGCCGTCGTCGACATCATCAACGGCAACTATGCCGATGCCGCCCGCCACCTCGACAACGCCGCCGCTCAAGGCCTCGACGTCAGCAAGAATCGCGAGGCCATCCGTTTGCTTGACAATTAGACAATATATCTGAAACTTCAATAAAAACATATAACAACTATTTTTTTAATATTAACTCCTTAATTTCAAACAATTATGAAAAAATCAAGTTTTCTCGCACTCGCAGCAGTAGGATTACTGTTCGGTGCATGCTCTGACAAAGATGTGGTTGAACAGAGCAGCCAGCTCAATCAGTATGATATGATTGAGGGACAGCCCGCTTGGGTTTCTTTGGGCATTGCTCTCCCTAGTGATCCCATTACTCGTTCAAATGAAGACCTCAATGATGGTGACGAAAACGAGTTTAACGTTTATTCGGCAAAACTCGTGCTCTTTAAAGGAATTAGTGAAGATGATGCTGTCCTTATCAAGGATTATGACATTACACCAGAATTTCTCAACGAAACAGGCGACAATACACCTGGTGGGGGAACAGCTCCCAATAATGCTGGTGAGGTGAGCCGCACATCAAAGAAGATTGTGAAAGAGATAGAGTCACCCAAACTTGGCGGTGAGGAGAATCTCTATGGCTATGTTATTCTGAATCACAACGGCAACTTAACTGGAATTTCCTATGCTCCTAATACAACCTTCGCATTGTTTAAGGCCCAGGTACTGAAGGCTATCGGTATCGTTGACGAGGCCGAAGGCTTTGGTAGCATTTATAAGGAAGAAGTGGCAGCAACAGAAACTACAGCAGCTTATACAAAGGGTGGTCTCGTAATGACAAACGTACCCATCGCTGCGACCGCTGGCGGTGAACAAGCCTCAACAGGTGGCATTACAACTCTTGCTTTGATTAGCAAAGATGCTATCTTTAAAACGAAGGCTGCTGCCTTAGAGTCAAATGCTGCAACCGCATGCATCTACGTTGAGCGTGCAGCTGTAAAAGTTGAGGTTATTAACAATGTTACAAAGATTGAGCTCCCATACGGTACAACAGATATTTATACGGCTGTAACTCCACAAGATGGCGACAATCCATCAGATAAGGGATGGTACGAAAAGGAAGGTGATAATTACAATCTTTCTGCAGATACTGAAGTCAATAGCCAAAAGACTTACTACTCAAAAACCACAAAAGCAGTTACTCAGCTTGACTTCACTTTCAACGGTTGGGCTCTTGGTAATGTCAACTATGGTGGAACAAATGGTACAGGCTATTATAACACACGTCAGTTTGACACCGATTGGTTGCCTTACAATAACCAAAGGGCTACCGCCGAATATCTACAGTGGCGTATGGTAGGACGTACCAGATTCTTTACTAGTACTGATCATACCGAGGCCTATCGCACCTATTTCGGTCGTGACGTAAACTATACGAATGCGCCTTCTGCTACCAACACATTTGCAGCAACCAATTTGAAAAATAAGCAGTTGGCAGATAATCAGTATACGCTCGCAAGCGGAGCTGCTACCTACACTTACGAAAACACTTTCGATGAAAACAGCCAGATTTGGGCCAACACCACATACGTGGGTGTGAAGCTTACTGTTGCTGGTGGTGACTTCTACACCATCGAAGGACAGCCCAACACAGTTTTGAAATTAAATGATCTTCCCAATGAGGTCGCTAAGAATGTTAGTTCTACCATAGCTACAGCTATAACAAACATTAAAAATGCTATTGACGCTGACTTGGCTAAGACGGAAGAGCAAGGTCGTACGCTTCCTACTACCATAACAAAGGTAACATTTAGTATTGAACCTGAGCTTACATTAGGAAGCACAAGAAATGCTGACGGCAGCGTTTCATACACATACGTACTGAAATTGACGAATGTTAAGGATCAGAATAGTGACGCTATTACTGGTACGACTCTGACAACAGTTGAAACCCTTGCCGGAACAAACATTACAGATGAGCATAATGGTACCACAAAGATTTATTTGTATGTTGGTGGTGCAACATACTACTCAATGCGTATTTCACACTTCGGCGATGTTGAGACTCCTTGGAGTGCTCCTGCAGAGGCCTACAACAATTATTCTCTGATTTATCCTACAAATGGCGTAAGCTCACATGAGGCTAATGAAGATAAAGTTACTTATAGCAATAGCCGCGCTTCTGCATGGCTGGGCCGCTGGGGTATCGTGCGCAACAACTGGTATCAGCTGACTATTGACAAGATTGAAGGTCTGGGCTCGCCTGTTCCTGAGGACTATAGCGGTGAGGCTGGCGGCACTCCTGATGACAACCCCGAGCCGAAATACTACATCTCAGCTCATGTCCACATCCTGCCTTGGGCTGTCCGCAAGCAGAGCTTGAACTTCTAAAAATTGAAAGCAAACAATTAAACTCTAATCGACAATGAACGTTCGACTCATCATACAGAAGGGCTTTGTGGCTGCTTTGGCCGCACTGGCATTGAGTAGTTGCGACATGATGACGGAGAGCCTGGACGACTGTCCGACAGGCCTCTACGTCAACTTCGTGTACGACTATAACATTCAGCAGGCAGACATGCTCAAAGACCATGTCGGCGGCCTCACGCTCTATGTGTATGATGAGTCGGAACGCCTTGTCGCCTCTAAAACTATGGGCAAGGGCCAGCTCTCGAAGTACGGAAGCTATATCCACTTCAGCGAACAGGAGCTGGCCCCCGGCCATAGCTACCGCCTGATGGCCGTGGCCTTCCAAAACGACCAACTGTCGGCTGACGGTGCCAAGTACCGCCTCACAGGCAACAACATCGGCGACCAGTGGAGCCAGTTCTTCATCAACCTCGACCATTCAACAACGAGGGCCGCTGACAACTATTACTCTGTGAGCAATGCCGCTCCGCTCGACACGCTGTGGCACACACTCACTACCCTCACCAGCCCTGCCGAAGCACAACCCTTACAGCTGTACCCCACCATGCTCACACCCGCCAAGTGCGAGTATAGCTGGCAGCGCGACGGCAGCATCAAGACCAACGGCGTGGAGACCGTCAGCCTGGTCTGTGGCGAACCCACCTACGCCACCGTCGCCCTCATACGCGACACCAAGCACCTGAACATCACCTTGCGCGCACTGAACGACAACGTTGCCGACAACCAGGTGACGGACAAAGACTACACGGTGGAAATTTTTGACAACAACGCGCAGTTAGACTGCCAGAACAACCTCACAAATCCTAACGACACACTGGTCTACACACCCTACCGGCAGTGGACCACATCCTTCATAGGCACTGATCAGGTGGTCAGCGAGCAGGTCGCACACTATGACCTGATGTTCAACCGCCTTGTCTACAAGAACGCATCAGTCACTGACGATCAGTACGCCATCCTCAACCCAGAGGACATCGCCAACGCGCGGAATGCCGTACTGCTCATCAGGAAAAAGGACACCGGCGACATCATCTTCGGCATCAACCTGCCCTATATCCTCAGCAGTGGACGCACCTATCAGGAGTGCTACTACCACTACCAGGAATACTTAGACCGCGAATACGACTACCGCCTGCAGTTCATCATCAAAGGTGGGCGCGTGGAAGAGATACTGCTCTTTATTGGAGCCGAGGTGCACATCATACCATGGGCTAAGCGCACGCAGTACGAAACCCTGGAATAATTGAGAATCAAAATAGTAAATAGTAAATCCGTAAATCGTAAATAACAATGCTGTCAAAGTATCTCCACTTCATCTGCAAGGCCGCAGCCATCATGCTGCTGCCCCTGCTGGCATGGTCGTGCCAGTGGATGAAGGAGGATTACGATGATTACGACATCGTTGACAGCAGCGCCGCTCAATATATTAACATCACCATTTCGGTGAGTACCGGCAACAATCCCGTCACACGCGCCAATCCCACTGGCGGTGAATATGGTGACGGCCCAGAGACAGGCATCAACAACGAAAACGAGGTGAACGACATCACCCTGATTTTCTATCAGGACGACGCCGGCATCAACACTACAAGCAATGATGCCAAGGTGGTATGCGTGAAGAAATACAACGTGCACCCCTATACTGACAACTATTATCCCATCGGCCATGACCACAAACCTGGCGAGCCTTACAACGTGCAGGCCGGAGAAGTACTCTACACTACTGGCGAACAGAAACTGGAAGAGACATCACTGCAGGCCGGGCAGACGTATAAAGTAATTGTTGTGGCCAACGCCCCTGATGATTTCAGTGTCAGTGTAGACGAAACCATCAAGAGCGTGCGTGACAAGACGCTTACCACAGTCTATCATCAAGGCAATGGCATAGGCACCAATGCCGGAACGTTTGTGATGACCTCGGAGAGCGATGCCACCATCAGCTTAGTGAACCCCAAAGTTTACACTTCAACCACTGTAGCAGAAGACAACCGCTACGTCTACTACTTCAGTTGCATCCACGTTGAGCGTATGGCTGCACGCATCGACTTCTGGGCCAAGAACTCCAACGGATATAAGACCAGCACCGACAATGCAGACTATACCACAGCCGGCTATGAGTACACCGTCAAAAAGACAGACGGAACGGACAGCCAAGACCGCTTTATACTGACCAGCATCACACCCTTCAACCTGAACAACGGCGATGAATACATGCTGAAGCGCGTGACGACAGGCTTTGGCGAGGGTGCTGCCACTACCTGGCTCGGCAACGAGTCGTTCGCAAACTATGTGCTCGACCCCTACACCACAACGAAGACCAGCACTCCTAACTACGCCATGGCCAGTACGCTCGCAAGCGTAACAACTACTTTCAACAATAGTTACAATATCACGATGGCCAGTCAGCATCCTGCCGACCCGCAGCAGTCTCACATCATAAATGTTGAAGGGAAAGACGACATCATACTCTGCTACGCCAAGGAAAACACCCTCAAGCCTGGGTCGCCACTCTACTACTATGCCACCGGCCTGGCCTTCGAA
This sequence comes from Prevotella sp., assembly GCA_024681875.1. The sequence continues at coordinate 15,272 of JAILAA010000196.1, read as the reverse complement.
GGCTACTACTATAGGAAGGGAAAAGGCATGGGTGAACGTATGGTGTTCTATCACTACATCCGCCACCAAGGAGAGAGCGATAACGCCTATAATGCCCTGAGGCCTGATGAACTGAACACGGAAACTCCCTGCCCCGCTTCGACGGCCATGAACTATGGCATCGTGCGTAACAACATCTACCGCATCAGTGTTAATCAGGTGACAGCCAACGGAGGAATCATTGTGTTGAGTATAGCCGTACACGACTGGCGAAACGTTCAGCACCCTGAAATATATATATAATGTAGATGGGAGTTAAATGAACATGAATCGAATGAGACATATATACCTATTTGCCGCATTACTGGCTGTGCTGCTGGCCACGGGCTGTGCCGAGGACGACCGTCAGGCCGACAACTCCATCCCTGACGGTTACGGACGGCTGACCATCACCATCAGCACACCCGAGGCAACACATACACGCGCCGTGGACACCACTACACCATGGTTACAAGGCACTCCCGAAGAGCGCGCAATTCATAACTACCACCTGTTGGTGTGCGACGGCAACGACATCATAGATGCCATCAGCGGCGGTACGATGGAGCTCGGCAATCACGAAGCTGATCCAAAGAATTATTTCCCTTCGACACAAACCATCACTACCGACATCATTCCTGTAGGCAACTACAACTTCACCATCTACTGCCTGGCCAACTTTACCTCCGACATGCTGGCAGCTACAGGACTGACGACAAACAACGGCCAAATTACTAATACCACCCTACCCGCGGGCTTCGAGACGAAAGTGATGCAGCCTATTGCCAACGGTATCAATGCCGTGCCTGCTACCGGACTGCCCATGACTGGAAAACTGACCCAAAGCATCAGCATCACAAGGGGCTCCATCACTACCATCACAGACCCTCTTATCATTTGGCGCATGATGGCCAAGCTCGAATTCCAGTTCTTCAACGAGAGCAACAGCAAGGTGCGCATTAAGGGTATCGAAGTAGACCCCATCAACCAGGCCACGGCTGCCAACGGCAGCGGTGTGTACCTCATCAGTCAAGACAACCTGTTATCACTCAACAACCTTGCTCCAATATTCGCCAATGGCACCACAAAGGAGGGCGTTTCGGCTATCTGGCCACTGAATGAAACCTTTAGCAGCACAGCCTCTGTATCAATAGGTGGAGTGTTTTCTGCTACGGAATTGTCCTATGGTAGCAAATTGACACCGACAGGAACGACTACCACTGAAGCAGGTAATAAGATGCAGAAGTTCAAGACTATCGGAAATGTGTCAAGTAAGGACAATGATGCAGTTATTACCTTTAAGGTAACACTGAATGAGGGAATGGTTTTTACACCGAAAAACCTCTCGTTCAAGGCCTGCCGAGGAGGTACTAACGGTGGTAATTTCGATGTTGAAGCTGGTGGCAATACGCTGGCAACAGGTGAAAGACCCGCACGATGGAACGGGCACGGCGGCAATCATGTGGCTCCCTTCTTTACTCAATACAGATACGATATAAGTGGCACGTCTGTCACCACTGATAACGAATACATCATAAAGATATATCTCTATGACTTGAATGAAAAGGATTATGCCTTCAGTGATGTGATAATATCGGGCGATGTCACCAATAATACTGGCGCAGCCATTCAAGAACACATCACCCTGCCTCTTGGTGCATTGACCGATGTGGGGACGGTGACATTCACACCTTCCTCTGCGCTGGAACTTGCAGCAGGTGAGTCATATCACGAAACCAATAATCCCACTAAGAAGTTCTTCTTCTACGTCAACGAGAGCGATGCCACTTACACCACGAGAGATAACCAGCTGTCGCTGCGCTTCAAGATACAGCGGCAAAAATCCGACCAGACTTGGTACGACGACGAGATACGCTATGGTGTGACCATACCCTATATAAACGGTCAGACGGGCGGCGACGGCTTCAACGTCATCCGCCGCAACGACTGGATACATATCCCCGTCCATATCACCGACTGGCAGCTGCGCATTGAGCCGCTGGCCTTTGTACCCATTGCCGGCTATCCTGCCACGACCGTCAGCAGCGACGGGCTCACCACCACCTTCAGCACCGGCGGAATGATAGCCCTGCAGCCCTTCGTCAAAAAATATACCGACAACACCTGGCGCGACTTCAGCGACCCGGAGGTGACTTTCGTCTCCATTTCATGGAAGAACAGCGACGGCACCAACGTGGCGGGCAACGGGAAAATCGTCAAGACGGCATTCGCCTACGACAACGTGACCCACAGCATCATCGGCGAGCTGAACAACAACCTCACTTCAGGCCCCCACAAGACTACGCTCACCGTGAAGGTGAAGCTCGGCCCCACGGGCAGCCAGTTTGAATACAGCTTTACCTGCAACGTGATACTGCAGAAATGAATGAAATGTGTCCGCAGCGGACACAATACAATATACAAGCTCCATTGAGGCTTTGCCTCTAAAAGTGCAACGAAAGCGCTCTTTGACGTATTGAAGCACAATCCAGCCCTCGTTTGGTGGTACAAGGCCACCAAAAACGGTGGTACAAACCCATTTTTACAGCAAAAAGGTTATCACTGACAACTTTTTTGAGGTTACACATTTGGATGTTTGGTTAAAATGTGTTATCTTTGCAGCCGAATTCCATAAAAGAAATGAGAGATGACAAAGCTTGACACACTGTTTGCCCAGTGGCAATCGATGCAGCCACTCAGCGAGAGAGACCAGGAGCGGTTGAGCCGAAGGTTCACCCTCGACTTCAACTACAACTCAAACCACATTGAGGGCAACACCCTGACCTACGGCCAAACTGAGTTGCTGCTGCTCTTCGGCCATGTGGTTGGCGATGCCGAGATGCACGACTTAGAGGAGATGAAAGCCTCTAACGTGGGAATGAAGATGATGCAGGAGGAGGCCCGCGTGACGGATTATCCGCTCACCGAGACCTTTATCCGGCAACTGCACAAGACATTGCTACGTGAGGACTACGAGGTGCGCCGTGAGCTGTCCGATGGTGTCTTTACCACCTTTACCATCCATGCCGGACGCTATAAGACTCGACCCAACTCCGTGCAAACGCGCTATGGTGACATCTTCACCTACGCATCACCAGAGGAGACACCGGCACTGATGGCCGATCTTGTGAACTGGTACAACGATGAGGAGCAGCGTGGAGAGATGCACCCTGTGGATTTAGCCATCCTGTTCCACTACCGCTACATACGCATCCACCCCTTTGAGGATGGCAACGGTCGTATAGCCCGCCTGCTGGTGAACTATATCCTCTCACGTCATGGCTACCCGATGGTGGTAGTCCGTTCACGCAAGAAGAAAGACTATCTTGAGGCACTTCATCAAGCAGACCTTAAAGTGGGCAGCGCACCCTCAGACGGCAGCCATGCCTCGTTGCAGAGCATCAGGCCTTTCCGCAACTACTTTACGCGCTTAGTAGCCACTGAGATTCAGGCCGACATCGACTTCATCAATGATGATGACCCGGATGGGTGGTGGTTCGACGGGGAGCGCATCAAGTTCCAGAGTCCTACCATTGGTCAGATCTTGAATGCCATGCGCTTTAATCCTGACGTACAGGTGACAGAGCTTGCCGAAATGACGGGGATTAGTCGCATCGCCGTTCAGAAGTCTGTGAAGCTCCTGGCAGACAAGGGTTACATCATGCGTGACGTGGGCAAATACGCCCGTTGGCACGTCTGCATCACTTGTGCCAAATGGTGATGTCAGCCTTAAACGGATTGTGCTCTACATAACGACAATTTCCAGTGTCCTCGGCAGTTCCACTGCCGGGGACTGCTATAATATATAGTGTATAACGACATAGTAAACGAGATAAAGCGATGACAATGAAACAGCTTCTCACATATACCTCCACCCTGCTCCGCACAGCCCTGCTGCTCGGAGCCTTGGCTTTATTGAATATACCAACTAAGGCGCAGCCCGTATCGCTGACAGCCGATATGCCCGATGCCTTTGAGACAAAGAACCCTGTTATTGGCGATGGACAGTATTATTTTATCCAGTTTTATGAGGAAGTTAATAGTGCACCATATTTGTTTACACCGTTTTTAGGCGAGTTTGGTGAGGGTAATATGATGCATGCATGTGACTATGTTCCCTTTTCCAAAAATAGGCAGTGGATATTGGAGGATGCAGGTTTTTTAGCAGATGGAGAAACCAAGAAGTTTAGACTGAAGAGCAAAAGAGGCTACTACGCATATTACGCTTATCACTCAGATTCGTCCCACCCAAATGATAATACGCTAAATAAAAATTGCTTTATGGGAACACAAACTCAGACACCAACTGAGTTTATCCTAAAGGCACGCAGCAACATTCGTGATGGATATTATGAAATAGAAGTTGTCAGTGATGGTAAGTGCTTGAGCCGAGAAAAAGGAAATCAGGCCAATAACGAATGGGCTGACATGATTAAGAATGATCCGGCTAATGCGCATAATTACGTTCGCTTTGTCCAGCTAAAGCCGAATGCAGCCCATATTATCTATTATAGGGGAGAGGGCATAGAGAATTCACAATATCGAGCCAATTGGACTACCACCCGCCACTATCTGACTTATTCTAATACTGACGACAACTCTTCTGTAGTATCGTCCAGAAGATCCGTTATTCCGAGCGACAAGTCTCTTTGGACGCTCCCCACTGCTGCTGCCTATCATCAGGATGGCCTGTGGGCATTGGAGGAAGCTGGTTCCAATGGTGAGTTCTACATCAAGAAGTACGGAACCGAGGAATATCTGAAGCAAAGTGATGATCATATTAGTATCTTAGGAACAAAGGACGGAGCAAATGGCAAATACCGTGTTGAGAATCCTACAGTAAATCGCTATTCGCCCATTCAGAATTTAAAATTCGAAGAAACGACGCTGACCAGCGATATGTTCTACGAGTGGGATGGTTATGGTGCTAATGCCTCAAGTACTGGGTCGGCTAATTTGTCTTTAAACTATGGAACACAGGAAGCACCGCTTGGCGGAGGGGCTTTGGTTGCCGGAACTGGCGAAGTGAACTACCTCAAATATGCTAATCTGGGCAATAACACGAAGATGGTTATCAAAGGTACGCCTGGCATACCACTTCGTGTATTGATGAGTCGTCAGCAGAGCAATAGTGGTCCGCTGGTTGAGAAGGCATTCTCCATTGGTAGTGACGGTAAGGCTATAGTAGACCTGACGAATCTGGAGCTTAACCATGCTACAGGCAATGCTACCGTCAGGATGACCTACGTCAGTGGAAGCGATGGAAGTAGCTATGAGCCAAGCAATGGAGATCCCTATACTATCCCAGACAATAGGAATACATCGTTTGGAGAGATTCAGTATGGTGACCCAGCTTATTGCGGCTACAACAGGATTTCCTCTAACGGCACAGTAATTCTCGGAAACATTGCTTGGAATGTTAATAACCTCACATATTTACAGGTGGACGTTTCTGCCCTTTTAGGAACAAAAGGAACCATCAGAAAAGTGACGTTGAAAGGTGACTTCCAGCAGATTTCTGACCGTGAAATGATATATGGTGTAGGCTATAACAACTCGGAGTGGTCTTCGACGATGACGTGGAACACGGCAGACCGTTCCATCACCACGCTTGGGGCAACTCAGACGGTGAGCAAAGCCAATGATGACGTAGAACTGTCTTTTGATATAACGGATGCCTTTACCAGCGGCAAGGTTAAGACTATCCTAGTTTACAACTTAGCGGCTGGTGCCGGCTATATCAAAAATCCAAGAGTTACAGTAGAGTATAGTCCTAACGAACCGGTTTCATACGCTCATCTGAATGCCATTAAGACTGGTTATGGTGGGGCTTCCGGCACTATCAGCAGTATTACGTTAGTGAATGAGAATAGCGAAGCTTCTTCTGGCTCACGTTATTTGCATTATGACACGGGTGATGGCGCACCAGTTAAGCAATGGACAACAAAATACGGAGATGTATGGAATGCGGGCTTCTATCCTGTGGAGGTCCCCGTGCCCAACAAGGACAATTTCTTTCAGGTGCTGGTGGAATTGAAGGCTGGCAAAGGAAATATACCCATCGAGTTGAGTGGTACAAACGCTGATGTTACCATTACTAATCCAAGATATGTAGATGGTAAGCTTTATGGCGGAACGTTCACGCCATCAGGTGCGCAGAAAAATATCTTCCAAATTCAACCTTTAAGCACTGGTACCCATACGCACATAGTGATAAAATTTGGCAGCGCAGTACCGGCAACAGGCCAATGGAGACTATTTGCATACGGAAACCTCATAGACATAACAGGACTTACGGAGTACACATTGAATTTGAATGGGGATATTCCTGACTTCACCATTTTCAATTTGGATTCTGGGGCTGATCCTATCACTATCAACGAGTGTTATTTCGTCCAAAAGCGTGAGATGATTAACTATTCGGGCACTACCAGTGATTATTCAGAAGCTGAGGACGAACGCATCTTGTGGCAGTTGGAGCAGGTGGATGATTATACTGAGTTCCGCTTAAAGAACCCTAATACAGGAGAATATCTTAAACCCCAAGGACAAGGTGTTACAGCTCCAAACGACCCCAATGATGCAGAAGTCTATACAAACCAGAAATTCTTTACGGACTTTGCACTGAAATGGTTCCTTCCAAAAGTTGTTGTCGACAAGGAGATTCGTGTGGAGTACTACGTGAGGCACAGGGAGTCGTACCTGAGGACGTATGCTGACGACCAGGTGATCACCGACCAAAAAGGGCTGAAGAAGCAGGGACTGTCATATGATGTCGACTCGGAATGGAAGAACTTCGATGGTAACCTTGACGGATTCACACAGAAGGTGAATCACTTCGAGATTACCCACTACGTAAAGAAGGGTGACTCGAGGGTGATTGAATTCCCCACAGTGCTGAACCGCAACAATGACCATATCTTCTACCAGCGTTTCTTCAACTATGACGAGGTAGACACCAGCATGGACCTTAGTAAACTGAAGGACCACGTCAGTCTGGATACCCGTGACGATGGTGACGTTCAGTATTTCCTTTACAACAACGGTATGGTGACCGGCCAGAAACTTAACTGGACGACTTACGACAACGACATATATAAGGATATTCCTGATGGCGGTATGGCCCGTAACGAGCAGCGGCGTTTCAACTTCACCAACTCCGACGGACAGCGCTTCACGGTGGGTGTTGACGTTGCCCGCTATAGTGACTTGGAATATCTGAATAGTCCAGACCATTTGGCAGGCGACCTGAGGGAGCCCTCACTCACCATGCGCTATCTCTTCTATATGCGCGATGCCAAGGAGATGGCTGCAAGTCTGACAGCCTGTCCTGAGGGCAGTGACAACTGGTTGGAATCGAAAGAGTTCCACTTTGGCAGAACGCAAGTGCCCTACACCAAATTCAAAAAGGTAGGCTACCGTGGTGAGTTCCTCCCTATTCGCCACATCTTCTCTGACTACTGGGTTTACGACAACCCCCAATTAATCGATGAAAACTATCTGTCATCATTGGGCTTGACCGGTGAAGCACTCAATGACTATTTGGATCAACACTTGGTGTCTGCCGTCAACGACGACAGGAGCGGAAAGATTGAAGTGGAAGTGATACCTGGAAATACGGGAATCAGGAAAGGCGGCTACAACCCCAACATTAACCTGAACAGCGAAGAAGCTGGCGATGGAAACGATGCAGACTATCAGGGTTTCTATATGTATGACCTGTTGTCGCCTTCTCCCAAGTACGATTATGGTAACAGCCGTTTCACAGTCTTTAGGTATCCTTCTATAGGCTACGTCGAAAATTATGGACCCGAGAACCCAGCCTATGTCAATGTTTATCTGAATGCTGGCGGCCAAAGATACCAGATTGCCCATTACACCATTATCTTCGATGCGAACATGGCTACCCGTCCGTGGACGGAGATAAAGAATGGTACCAGCTATGCTAATGGCATAAATTATGTGAAGGGAACCAATCGTGACCCCAAACAGCTGAGGGCTAAAGCTGGATTGCCAATTGCAAAGGTCACCTTCGACTTCCCCCAAAAAATGAAGATCTCAGGAGTTGAAGAGAATGCCACTTATCACTACCCATCAACATCTGATTGTCCATCCACTGATGGTGTTACCCGTCATAATGGTGGTAACCGTGCAGCAAATGGAACCATACCCAACTCCAGTCCTGTACCTTTGACGTTCGACCATACCAACTATGCTTTCGATGGCGACGACTGCAACTGGGGTTCATATGCCATTGTTACGCAAAAGAGCACGGCATGGGGTAATCAAAAAACGGTTTTACCTGCCGATGATGCTGAACATGGATATAACCTCAATGCCGACCCTGGCATGAATAAAGCCTTTATGTATATTGATGCCTCTGAGCAGCCGGGCGACATCTGTGCAATAGAGTTCGAAGGTGAATTCTGTGCCAATGACCAGCTAATGTGTACAGGCTGGATCTCCGGCTCCAACAAAATACAGGGCGACACCCGCTGTCCAGGCAGTATCACACTGACAGTGAAGGGCGAGGATGCCAGCGGCAAGACCAAAACCATCTACCGTTTCTGCCCTAGCCAGATCTATGAGCTTGATAATGGCTATGAGATGCCGGGAGCAACACAAACAAATGTATCAGGTACTGTTGGTAATGCAGGCATTGACGGTAATGAAAACGGTGCCACCCATGTGGTGTGGCAGCAGTTCTACTTCGAGTTCTCCACCGACCAGAAATACGAGCGCTACTGGCTTGAGGTAAACAACAACTGCGTGAGCTCTAACGGTGGTGACTTCATGTTGGACAACATTGAGGTCTATACCATTGTGCCCGAGGTGATTCCTGATATTAACACGCCGCTCTGTGTCCAAAAGGATGGTGTGGCAGACATGCGCCTGCTGAAGCTGAATGTTGATTATAATAAACTCTTATCCTCTGTTATTAAGCAAGAAAGTACGTCCTCTACCACAACGCAAAATCCTTATTTGGGTTTGGTCTTCCTAGACAAGGTAAAGTTCCTCACAACGTTAAGACAAGAATTGGACGAGACGAGCCTCTCGCTGGATGAGATGGCAATAAGAGTCGAAACTGGTTACTATGATAATGAGCTTGACGGAAGTGATACACGTTATCAGAACGCCTTCAATGCAGCTCTGTTGAGAAATAATAATAGCACAGCTATTTGGAAGTCGGACACTCCGAATGCCAATATGGGTGCTGGCGTGATGTATTTTCAATGGAGCAAAACGTATGCCAATGATGAAAAACAGCCGGTGTATACGTTTGCCAAAGCTGTTAATAAGACCAGCCCTGTCTATAGAGCGAAAGAGGACGGTGTAGACTATCTTATTCTGAATGGTAACTATCCGCAACTGCCATGGAAGCCAAACACAGAATACTATATTGTCCCCTCAAACACCTATATTGAGAGTTTCAATCTGGTATATGACGCTTTTAACATCTGTTCGAATTGTAGCAAGGCCAGCGTGTTCGAGATACAGCCGCCCTATACCATATTGAGCATGGAGTCATCCGACATCACGCAGGAGCTGGAAGTGTGCGAAGGAAAAATTCCCACGCTGCTCACCGACCTGAAGGGCTACACTTATAACGGGCAACTGGTTCCCCTTAAAGACCTGAACTTTGACTGGTGGCTTGGCGACCTCTCGGCTGACCCAAAGGTGCTGGCTACACTTGAGAACTATCACAGCCAGAAGAATGCAGCGGGCACAGTACGGCTTGATGAGGCACTTTACAACTTCCGTGCCCATTATCCTGGCATTACTACACTTGATGGTGTCACTGAACAGCTGAGGGAAGCACCTTATCTTACACGGGATATGATCTACTATCTGCAAGAACTGGTTGCCAAAGGGCAGTTGATTCTGCACCAGAAGTCTATCAGCATCCCCGCAGAAAGGGTTGCCCCCGACGATCCATACTTCTACCTGGTGGCCTGCCCCATTCACGACGGATATTTCGACCAAGCACTGAATCATGAAGGAGCTAACGATGTGGCCTACTTCTGCGACGAGCCACAAGGCCTGCGCATGAAGGTAGGCGAGAAGGCACCCAGCCTGAAATGCGGCTTTGTACCCAATGAGAATGGTTATACCTCATACGCCTATCCTGCCGGCAATCCCGTACTCAGTATCCGACTGGCCAAGAGGGCACAGTTTGAAACCGTGCAGCACGGTACTGTGAACGAAGAGCCATTGGAATGGGAGAATAACTCTGACGTCAATTTCTTGTGGCTACCCATTCGTGATGCCTTGGTGCAGTCAGATGGCTCTACAAAGGTCATTCAGAAGTCAGACGACTATAACATCTACTTAGCTTCTACTGACGACCCGACATGGGACAAGAAAATTTACACGGCAATGAATACCAATGGCAATCTGCCCATCGTAGGAAAGATAGTGAAGCTCAATGCCATTGATAAAGATAAGAACAGCGGGATGACAGAGAAAGACGAGAACCGCCTGTGTATCTACTTCATCAAGTATTTGACCAGTGAGCAGGATGAAAATCAAGTCTTCGATGTACGTGAAGGTTATAACTATACCCTTAGCCTGCCTTTCAGGGAATCTCCAGGCGAGAACACCTGTGACGGCACGCTGCTCATTCACTTGAAGATTGTGCCCGACTACGAGGTATGGACGGGCGGAGCCGGCAGCACCGACTGGAACAATGACCAGAACTGGCGACGCGCCGATGGCAACATGACGATGCCTTCCCAAGAAGCTGTTAATGAGTCGAAGTTGAATAACAACGAACTCCTAGTCAGTAACGACCTTACTGAAAGCTCGGGATTGTATCAATATACCACCAACTACACCAACTATCGCACTGCGAAAGACCGTTTGTTGCGCAAGGGCTATGCACCTCTCTACTGCACACATATCTTGCTGAAGAGTAACGAATGGGGCGATGCACCTGTGCTCTATGATGCTCTTAAAGGGAAAGACGCGCTGGATGACTACCCCTTCCCCAACCTGAGCGAGGCTGTCAAGGTGAACTCCGTACAATATGTTGTTGACGAAAGATTTGAAAGCATTGAAGCACTCAGCGGCAAGTCGTTTGCCATTGTCAACGAGTCTGAAGGCAAGGCCCTATTTGGTACCACAGCTCAAAATCTGGGATATAATAACTACTATGCAGCAACGCAAAACACTAATTCAGGATACTACTTCGTTCTTGAGAGTGTGGCAGAGGGATATCTTTTCCGCCTTCAGAACCCAGGAGGTGGTAACTATGAGTTCGATGCATGGGGGCGTCACTGGGATGGATACCTGAATTCGCAGCCTTATACTGGAACAGTTAGTTTCATTCTTGGCTTGGAAGGATGGGATCATAATTATACGTATGGTCAGGATGGTAACAATCTTGCTCTTTGGCAGATTGTGCCAGACGGCAGTGGCAAGTTCGCCCTAAGGAACGTCGGTACGGGTAGATACCTCAAGGATGCAACATCTGCCAAATATGACGACCCCACCTACTTTACCTTCTGCACATTGAAGGAAGAGACCGTCACCACAAGTCAACTGACTTCCAATATTCTGAAATTTGACATGCAGGCCAGAGAATACAGCATCTGGAATGAGACTTACGGCAGCAATCCCGACAAGGGACGAGACGGTGACCTTATCGCCGAGATGTATCAGATTAACAGCTGTGACGAGATTGCCCTTCAGCCTACAGCCGAAATGAGGAATGCCCACCTGCTGAACTACAACAATGCCTGGATGGAGTATCAGCTCGACATGAACCGTTGGTATCTGCTCGGCTCGGCTCTGCAAGGCACCATCTCGGGCGAGTGGTATGCACCTACAGGCAACGCTCAGCAGAAGACCACTTATTATGAGAACGTTACTTTTGGCGAGGGCTACGACCGCTACAGCCCTGCTATCTACCAGCGCAGCTGGGACAAAGCCAAGGCCATTCTTTATGAGGTAGGTGCGGAATATAGCACTAGCGACAACCCCGATGACCTGGCTCTCAACAACGGCTCTATGCCTGGCTCAGTGGAGCAGGGAACTTGGAGTGGTACGACATGGAACACCACTGGCGCTGATGATTATCTCGACCGCCTCGGCTACAAGCCCTTGGGAGACAAGAAAGTCAACGTGGCCATCAAGGGCGTGTGGAGCAACACCTACAACGACGCCACGGTAGACTACAGCAAAGGTGCTTTCTCCGTTATGGTGAAGAACGACCTGAAAGGTAACAGTAATGCCAATCCGGCCATCGTCCGCCTGCCGAAAGAGGACACCATGTACGATTACTACCGCTTTGAAGAGACGGGTGCTGCCGATGGTGGAACGGATACAGATTTGAGTGACATACAAGATTCAGAAGGTCTTAACCGTGCCCTGAACCGTGGCCGCCTAAAGACCGATAATCTGCTGCCGACAAGCAACACATCGCTACCTCTCTACCAAAAGATACAAAGAACAGAAGCCTCTGCAAGCAGATATGGCGACCAAAGAACCTACACCCGAGTGCCGACACAGATGGGCGAAAATGCTCTGCCCATGACGCTGAAGAGCTTCAGTGAAAAGGTTTCAGCAGGAGCCTCCAGCTTAGGCTACTTCCTCGTAGAGAATCCATTCCCCTGCGGCATGAACATGGATGCATTCTTTGCTGGCAATCCCGGACTGCAAAAGAAATATTGGCTGCTTACAGCTGACGGCCAGCATCTGGTGCAATATGCCGACGGTCAATGGGTCGAACCCAATGGAACAACCTTTAATGCTGATGAAGCTGTGGTGGCTCCAGGACAGGGATTCTTCGTACAGGCCATCGCGGCCGGACAGACGGTCACAGCCACTTGGAACTTTACCAACAACTCTGCTATGGCAACTGAAGCTGAGGGACTTTCAAATAGCACCGCTTCAAAATCATTAAAGTCCGTGGAGGACAACGGCATTCTGCTCACCATCGAGCCAAACGGAGCCAAAATCCGGGATAATAACAATAGTGTCAACATGCAAAATGGTGTTGTCTTGAAAGTTCCTGTTGTCAGCACTAACGATGTAGTGACAGTGACAGGCTTTTCCGGCTATTCCCACTATACCGTTGGGGGAAGCGCCAACACCAACCCTGTGACAACCTATACGGCCACGTCCGCAAACGTGGAGCAAGGCTATGTGGAAATCACATCTACTGACAACAACAACTATTTCGTATCCATAGTAGTCGAACAAGATCAAATTGCGGCAACTACAGCAAACAAGAGTACCAAAATCTTCTTTACTGCCGACATGCAGGCGCAGACGCGTTTCGGAAAGAAGAGTAATGAAGGCACAACATTTGAAATTGTTGTTGGAACCAAGCAGAAGATGGAGACTAAGACCGTATCTGTTGATGATGATGACGACCCAAATACACCAGATATTGAATTAAAAGTGGAGGTTCCTGTAACCGACAATGATGGTAACTATGTGCTTGAAGACGTTACTGAGGAAATAACCATCTACAAATACGTACAGGACACTGGCGAAGGTAAGGAGTTCCCGTTGCAGTCTCGTCGTACCCGTGCAACTGATGCAGAAGAGGATGGTTCATTGGGACTTGTCATCACCGCCCAACGCGGTACCGACGAGAGCAGTGCCTTGGTTTTGCTACGTGATGAAGCCAGCGACGACTTCCTGCCTGAGGAGGATACCGAGGTGTTCATCAACAGCGATTTGAAGAACGTGCCGACGGTGTACACGCTCTGCGGACGACTGGCTACAACCATCAACAGCATCCATGACTTCCGCTACCTGCCGCTCGGCGTAGAGTCGGCCAGTGATGCACCCTGCGTGCTGACATTCAATGGTGTGGAGCTGCTAGGCGACTCGATAGCCTTCTACGATGCTGTTAAACAAGAGCTGACACCGCTGAAGTCGGGTATGCAGTTCACCGTCAGCGGACAGACGCAGAACCGCTACTATCTTGTGAAAACGTTGATTCAAGAGGAGGCTGCCGTTGAGACGCACCTGCAGATCTTCACAAGAGGCGATGAAGTTACAGTGATAGCCTCAACTGAGGAGCCACTTACCAGTGTGCGCTGCTATGATACAGCTGGACGCCTCGTTTACAGTGCCAGCCCGAAGACTGCAGAACATCGTTTCAACATAGCTGCCAAGGGCATCTTTATCATAGAAGCTCAAACGAAGAACGACAGAAAAACCAAGAAGGTGAGCGTCTCACAGAGCGTCCTCTAAAAGACACGGATACTGCATGAAAAGTAAAACAAGTTGTTTTACTGAAAAACCATGCCACTTTTTTCAAAAAACAGGCTCCGGAAAAAGTAAAACAACTTGTTTTACATTTCCGTCCTGCTTTTATTTGGTCTTTTCAGCTTTTTACTTTATCTTTGCAAACTCAAGACATATTATCTAATCTTCTTAAGATTGAATAAAAAGAATAACAATATGGAATACAACTTCAGAGAAATTGAGAAGAAATGGCAGAAGCGATGGGTAGAGAACGGCACCTACCGCGTAGTAGAGGATGAGAAAAAGAAGAAATTCTATGTGCTGAACATGTTCCCCTACCCCAGCGGCGCCGGTCTGCACGTAGGTCATCCTTTAGGTTACATCGCCAGCGACATCTACGCCCGCTACAAGCGCCTCTGCGGCTTTAATGTGCTCAACCCCATGGGCTACGATGCCTACGGACTCCCCGCCGAGCAGTACGCCATACAGACGGGACAGCACCCCGCCATCACTACCGAGCAGAACATCAACCGCTATCGTGAGCAGTTGGACAAGATCGGTTTCTGCTTCGACTGGAGCCGCGAGGTGCGCACCTGCGACCCTGGCTATTATCACTGGACACAGTGGGCCTTCCAGCGCATGTTCAAGTCGTACTACAGCATCTCGTCGCAAAAGGTGCAGCCCACCATCAAGCTCATCGAGCACTTCGAGCTGATGGGCACCGAGAACTGCGGCGCCCTGGGCACTGAGGAGCTGCATTTCACCGCCAGCGACTGGCACAACTTCTCTGAGAAGAAGAAGCAAGAGGTGCTGATGAACTACCGCATCGCCTATCTGGCCGACACGATGGTGAACTGGTGTCCAGGCCTTGGCACCGTACTGGCCAACGACGAGGTGGTGGACGGCGTCTCGGTGCGCGGCGGTTTCCCTGTGGAGCAGAAGAAGATGCGCCAGTGGTGTCTGCGTGTCAGCGCCTTCGCTCAGCGTCTGCTCGACGGTCTGGAAGAGATTGACTGGAGCGACTCGCTGAAAGAGGCACAGCGCAACTGGAT
>JAILAA010000184.1 GCA_024681875.1 Prevotella sp. | reverse complement strand
TCCACTACATCGCCCACGTTCAGTTCTTCCGATGTGTAGTATTCTTTGCCGTTGAGGTCGATAAGGTGCAGTCTGTACTGGATGTTTTCGTCAGTACGGTCTACATCGTATGTATAGCTTGAGGCTACCTCTTTCTGTTGAATGGTGTCGAGTACCACCCATCGGCCTGTCTCGTCCTTCATCTGTATTTCCATCAGTTGGTTATATTCGCCGTTAGAGTCACGCCAGGTGATGCGTGTTTTCTCTGCGTTTACCTTTACGGTGAATTTCGAAGGTCCGTACTGGCGGGGCGTGGTGGGCACGAAATCATATTTGCCGTTGTAGGCCATCGGTGCATTCATCGAGGCATAATACTCGCCTGCGAGGGTCAGGCCGTTTTTATAGAGCTTTGAGATGTCTTTCTCACCGTTCCAATAGTAGTAGCGCTCAACGTAGTTCATGTTGTTCAGCTTTGAGCAGATGCTCTGTAAGGCAGTTTTCACCTGCGCCTGAGTAACACCTGATGCAAAGGCTCCGTTGTTGTTCCATGAAGCCCCCCAGCACCACTCGGAAATCCAGATGGGGCGCTTGTATTTGTTAGCCCAGTTGGCTATGTTTCCAAAATTGCTCTCCACCCAGTAGCAGTGCAGGTCGATGATGTCGCAACGCCAGCCACGTGCGTCGATAGAATCCAGAAAATCAGCCAGGAAGCCCGTGGCATTCCAATAGTCGCTACCGTCCCATGAGGCAGGCGAACAAAGGCGCAGCCCCGTGCGCATCATGTTCTCCCAGTTGTTCAGGATGGTTGTCAGATCCTGTGGATGGTCGTCGGCAGTGTTCTTGGGTTCGTTGTTGTTTTTGCAGTGTGGTGACTGTGAGGTACCGCCGATAATACTTGACGAAGGATAGTCCTCATATATATGGTTAGGCACCCATTCATAGTCGGGCAGAAAAGAACTGTTGCCCTGTGCCCAGTCATAACTGCTCTGCACGTTGAGGGCGTTCAACACCGTCTTGTCCATGCAGTTGGCCAGTTGCTTTTTACCGGCATCGTACCACTTAAATACGCGATAAGAAGAAATCTTCTGGTCAAGCACTGCCGGCAGTTCGCTGATTTCCAGGTCGCTGTTGGCTGCAATGAAGCATCGGCTGTAGCCACGGCCGCTTCCCTGTGTTGAGAATGTAACCATGTAGCCCCTCTTCAATTTGAACGAGCGGATGCGGTTGTTCAGCAGCGTCGTGCTCAGTGTGTTCATATAGCCGCCGTCATTGCCTAAGCCGTAGTTGTTGCACGATTCGCCTTGGAAGTTAGATTCAGTGAACGTAGTCAAGGGCTTTGTATTGTTGCCATAAGGCAGGATGATGCAGCCGCGGTTATAGATTTTTACCTGACAGTTGGTGTTGTTCTTGGCCTGAGCGCCATCAATTAGTATGTACTTCAGCCACCTGCTGGCTGCCGATGGCTTTACGTTTTGCAGGATGACGACGGCGTGCTCAGTATTGATGATGTTGATGCTGCCTTCATCGGTAAAGGGCGTGGCATTGGTGACGATATAATCTACGTCATTGGTCAGTTCCACTGCTGTTGTCACTTGCCCTACAGTCTGCTTGGTGTTGACGGCCCAGAGCTGCAGCGAGAGCAGCATCATCACGGCTATGGCCATGCACTTCTTAAAATAATTTCTCATATTGAAGGTTTTTTAGATGTTCGTTTTTTAGTTGTTCAGCGTGCAAATATACAAAAAATAATGTGAATGGAAGAAAGAAAAGCATGTTTTTTTATCCGCCCATATCAGTTTTGGAGAAAAATAAGTTTTTTTTGAATATAAATACCAGGGAACAGCGAGCCGCTTCCGTATGCTGCCGTCAAGGCTGTTCTTGCTCCCCGTAGAGATGCATTTTTTTAAATTCTCGAGAGAATTCAACCAAAACTCACTCCTTTGTAAAAAAAAGCAGGTGACTTTTGTTCAAATTCTCTCGAGAATTTAAAAACACGCCATTTTCGCAGGCTGAAGACCGGCCATACAGGCAGAAAAGGGATGCTCCATGCAAAAACGAGGACGTATTGGTGGTATAAATGCGGATAAACAATAAAACTAACATCAGATTTTTAAAAAACTATTTGGTATTGTTTTTTGTATGACTTTTTTTCAGTAATTTTGCACCACCATATATTAGAAATGACAGAATTGCCATGAAGAAGTACCTTACCCTGATGCTGATGACGTTGCTTGCGTTGCCTCTGTGGTCGCAGACGTCACGCCAGTTTGTTGTGAATATCACTCCCGACGGTTTGGCCAAGATGGAAGGCTATCTGCCCGAACAGCCCACGGGGCGCGCAGTCGTGGTATTGCCCGGTGGCGGTTACCAGCACTTGGCCATGAAGCACGAGGGCCATGACTGGGCACCCTGGTTTAATGAACAGGGGATCGCCTGCTTCGTGCTTACCTATCGTATGCCCAAGGGCGACCGTACCATTCCACTGAGCGATGCCCAGCAGGCCATCCGCACCGTACGCGATTCTGCATTAGTGTGGAATGTCAATCCGATAGATGTCGGCATCATGGGATCGTCGGCAGGAGGGCATCTGGCCAGTAGTGTGTCAACGCATAGCGAATATGACTGTCGCCCCGACTTCACGATTCTGTTCTATCCCGTCATCTCCATGAACCAGCGTATGAGTCACGCGGGCTCATGCCTGAACTTTCTTGGTGAGGAAGGTGCCAAAGACGAGAAACTGGTGAAGGAGTGGTCCAACCAAAATGCCGTGGTGAGCCATCTCACGCCTCCGGCTGTTATCATTACTGCCAACGACGATGGCGCAGTGCCACCCGTCACCAATGGCATCGCCTATTATAGCGCCATGCGCAATAAGGGCAATCACTGCTCGCTTTATGTCTACCCCTCGGGCGGCCACGGTTTTGGTTTCCGCGACTCATGGCCCTATCACAACCAAATGCTGGCTGACCTGAAAGCATGGCTGCAATGGCTTCCCACGTATCCTTGCAAGGCTATCCGCGTGGCCTGCATCGGAAACAGCATCACCCATGGATCGACTATCGACATGCAAGAGAAAAATAGCTATCCGGCACAACTACAGCGCATACTGGGAAAGGATTACGTGGTGAAAAACTACGGCGTTGGCGCACGATGCATGATGAGCACCTCCGACCATCCCTACATGCAGGAACAAGCTTGGCGCGATGCAAAGGCTTTCTGTCCCAATATCGTTCTTATCAAGTTGGGCACCAACGACTCCAAGGACTACCAGTGGCGTCAGGAACAATTTGAGAAAGACTATCAGGCTATGATTGACACTCTACAGGCGTTGCCCTCGAAGCCGAAAGTATATCTTTGCACGCCTATCCGTGCCTTTCAGGACCGCTGGGGCATCACCGATAGTGTCATCGTGAGCGGCGTCATCCCCTCCATTGAAAAGCTGGCTAAAAAGAATCGGCTGACCGTCATTGACCTGCACGATGTCATCACCGACGTCAACCATATGTCTTCCGACATGATTCATCCGAATGCCGCTGGTGCAGCCCTTATGGCCCAGGCTATCGCTAACGTTCTGAAAACCAGTAAAAAATAATAGAAGTATGAAGGTAAAGGTTTGTGGCTTGCGCGACGGCGCGAATATCAGTGAGGTTACGGCTCTGGGCGTCGATTACATTGGCATGATTTTCTGGAGCGGCTCGCCTCGCAATGTTACGATGGTGCCCACTAATGCAGGCATCATTCCAGACCGGGCAAGCCTCTCACCTCTCACCGATTGCCCCCCTGCCCGAGGGGGGCTGTCCGAAGGACTGAGGGGAGGGAGTTCACCTCAAAGAGTTGGAGTGTTTGTGGACGAAATGCCTCAGACCATCATCACGAAGGTGGTGAATTATGAATTAGACGTGGTGCAGCTGCATGGCCATGAAACGCCTACAGTCATACGCAACCTGCGTGCCACTCTTGACCCCGACATACGTCCCGGCATACAGTTTTGGAAGGCCATCAGTGTGAGTAGTGTTGACGACCTTGCCGTTTGTACCCAGTACGAGGGCTGCGTTGAAGCATTCGTCTTCGATACACGTTGCGACAGTGTGGGCGGCAGTGGAAAGCAGTTTGACTGGCAGATGCTTGAGGCCTACCATGGCTCCGTCCCCTTCCTGCTTAGCGGTGGCATCGGTCCCGATGATGCGGAGCACGTGAAGAGTTTCCGCCATCCTATGTGCATGGGCATTGACCTGAATTCCCGCTTTGAGACAGCGCCAGCTGTCAAGGATGTCAACCTGCTGAAAAGCTTCCTTGCCAAGCTGAAGTGAATTCTTGAAAGATTCGTAAACGTTTTCGCATACTCCCTTTCTTTTTCTCCTTTATAATTTTGCCGTTAAGATTGTTTTTCGTATCTTTGCAACCTATTACTAATCGCAAAGAACTACATGAAAAAATTCCTAACCGTGCTACTGCTATCCCTGTTGGTGTCCTTTGTTGCAAAGGCCAATGAATGGGATGAGACCGTCTATCGGCAGATAGAGCAGAGCATTCAGGCACCGCAAATTAATGGTAAAGACTATGTTATCACGAAGTTCGGTGCAAAGACCGATGCATCTGCAGCCGACAATCAGAAAGCCATCCAGAAAACCATTGACAAGTGCTCGAAGAAGGGAGGCGGCCAGGTTATAGTGCCAGCCGGACAATTCCTCACGGGGGCTATTCATCTGAAGAGTCATGTCAACCTCCACCTTGAAGAGGGGGCTACTTTGCTTTTCTCCTTCGAACCAGAACTCTATCCCGTCGTCGAGACGGTCTGGGAGGGGCTTGACTGCTTCAACCTCTCGCCCTGCATCTACGCTTATAACCAGACCGACATGGCCATTACTGGCAGAGGTGTCATCGACGGAGGAGGCTCAAAGGAAACTTGGTGGACTTGGGTCGGAGTAGCACACTTCGGTTGGAAGGAAGGTGGCATCTCACAGAGCAGAGAGGCACGTCCGCGCCTGTTGCGTTGCTGTGAGGACGGTGTGCCGATGCGCGACGAACAGGGTTTGCCCACCAAGGAGCGCTCTTTTGGACCTCAGGACGGTCTGCGTCCGCAGCTCGTAAATTTCTTTCAGTGCCAGCGCGTGCTCATTGAGGACGTTACCCTGCTTGACTCGCCTTTCTGGGTCATCCATCCCCTCAGGTCTACCGACGTGACTGTCAGGCGCGTAAAAGTGAACAACGCTGGTCCCAACGGCGACGGCTGCGATCCGGAGGCTTGCGACCGTGTGCTCATAGAGGACTGTTTTTTCAATACTGGCGATGACTGCATTGCCATCAAGAGCGGACGCAACCGCGATGGGCGCGAGCATGGTATGGCTTCGCAGAATATCATCATCCGCCGCTGCGAAATGAAAAACGGCCATGGCGGCGTAGTCATCGGATCGGAGATTAGCGGAGGCGCAAAGAACATTTTTGCGCATGACTGCGTAATGGACTCGCCCAACTTGGATCGCGTTCTGAGAATCAAGACGAACTCGTGCCGTGGTGGCATCATCGAGAATATCTACGTAAAGGACATCAAGGTGGGGCAGTGTGGCGAGAGCGTGCTGAAAATCAATCTTGACTATGACCACAACGAAATTTGCTGCCGTGGCAACTTCCCTACGGTGCGAAACGTACTGATGGAAAACGTCACTTGCCAGAAGTCAAAGTACGGCGTACAGATCATAGGCCTTGACGACGAAACTCTTGTCTACGACATTGACGTTAGAAACTGCCGCTTCAACGGTGTGCAGCAAGGTAACTTCCAGAGTGGTAAGGTGCGCGATGTGCGTTTTGACAAGCTGTATGTCAATGGTAGTCTCGTTCTCAATGAAAAACCTTATCGGCATTACTCCGAGTGGATGACCTACAGCGAGATGCAGCGAGTGCCCGAGAGCTATATGCTGGACTTCTCGAAGAAACCCAAGTGGAGCTATGTCATGGGTATAGAGCTGGAAGGTATGCTTGATACCTATTTGAGATATGGAGGTGAGGATATCCGGAAATACTGTCAGATGTACACCGACACAATGATCAATGAGAAAGGCGAGATACGCGGATACAACATTCTTGACTATAACCTTGACAATATCCGGACTGGCCATTTCGTTACGCGCATGTATCAGCAGTGGCCCGAGGAGAAGAATCTCAAGGCTATGCAGACCATGATGAAGCAGTTGCAGGAACAGCCTCGCACCAAGACCGACAAGGTCTATTGGCATAAGGCCATCTACGCCTACCAGGTGTGGCTCGACGGCATCTTCATGGGCCTGCCTTTCCGCTGTCTCACCGCCCCTATCACCGAGCAGAATGCTAAGGGAAAGAGGAAAGTTCTCACCTCTCACCCCTCACCTCTCACCTCTATCTACGACGATGCTGTCAACCAGCTCGTCTCCACCTATGAGCGAACTTTTGACCCGAAGACTGGCCTTAACCGCCATGCCTACGATGAAACACGTAATGCCTTCTGGAGCGACAGCATCACCGGCCTCTCACAGCACTGTTGGGGTAGGGCACAGGGCTGGTACACCATGGCGCTCATTGAGGTTCTCGATGCTCTGCCTGAGGACTATGCCCGTCGCAGTGAGGTCATCAATCTGCTTCAGAAAGATCTTGACGGTATACTGAAATGGCAAGATAAAAAGAGTAATGTGTGGTATCAGGTAATGGATTCGCCGGAGCGTGAGGGTAATTATTTGGAAAGTACCTGCTCCGCCATGTTCACCTATGCACTTTTGAAGGCCAGTCGGAAAGGTTATGTAGGTGCAAAGTACCGAGATGCCGGCATCAAGGCCTATCGCGGCATCATCAACAACTTCATCCGCGTGAACGACGATAAGACTATCTCGCTGACCAACTGCTGTGCCGTGGCCGGTCTTGGCCCGGCGGCTACTCCTGACGTGGTGGAAGCCATGAAGCGCGTCAATCCCAAGGGTAGTGTCAAGGAGAACAAAAAGCGTGATGGCAGTTATGCCTACTATCTTTCTGAGGATATACGCGACAATGACGCCAAGGGGCTTGGCCCGTTCATTTGGGCCTCGTTGGAGATGGAGATGATGGGCTATGACACCGACAACGTTATGCAGCCAATTGATAGGAAATCAGTGGTCTCGCGCAATAATCCAGTTATTACTGAGGCCGATCCGTTGGCGTCATTGACCGTCGGTAACGGCCACTTCGCCACCACTGTAGACGTAACGGGCCTGCAGTCGTTCCCTTTTGAATACGGGGCAGGTGTGCCCCTGACAGCCATGTCCGACTGGGGATGGCATAAGTTCGAAAACACCAATGACCTGACACCTGCCGAAAGTGAAAAGAGTATGGATTTGGGTCATGGCCATCCCGAGATATATGCGGTGGAATATAAGAAAGACAATGATGGACGTCATAAACTGGCTACCGAGTATTTCCGCGTCAATCCTCATCGTCTCAACCTTGGTGCCATTGGTCTTGAATTGAGGAAGGCTGATGGCAAGACAATTGAACTCAATGAATTGAAAGACATACGTCAGGAGCTGAAACTCTATGACGGTACCATCGAGTCGCACTTTGTGGCCGACGGCTTCCCCGTCAACGTCATTACAGCTGCTGAACAGGATAAGGATGCCGTTATCTATCGCGTAAACACATCCCTGTTGAAGGATGGCCGTGCCAGCATCTGCATCCGCTTTCCTTACCCTACGGGCAGACATGCCGATGACGCAGCTGACTGGACGGTGCCTGAACGCCACTTCTCGCACATCGTGGCAAGCAGCGACCATTCTGCCCTCATTGAGCATGTGGTTGACTCCACCCGCTATCTCCTGGATATCAGCTGGCAAGGTAATGTTAGGATACAGGAGCGTGAGCGTCATCTCTTTGAGCTGACTACAAGCGACGATGTCCTTGCCATGAAGGCTGAATATTTACCCAATAGTTTCCTTGATGAAAGAAAGGGACATCCCACTGCTGCGATGGCCTTTGACCATGAGCTAAAGGCTGTTTATCGTGCTTGGAACCGCTGGTGGAACGATGGGGCCATCGTTGACTTCTCGCAGTGCACCGACCCTCGCGCCAAGGAGTTGGAGCGCCGTGTCGTCCTCTCGCAATATCTGACACAAGTGAACTGCGCCAACAATATGCCGCCGCAGGAGACAGGCCTCACCTATAACTCATGGTTTGGCCGTCCGCATTTAGAGATGACATGGTGGCACATGGTGGACTTCGCCCTCTGGAACAGGCCCAAGACCCTTGCCACCGTCTTGGACTGGTATAACACTGTGGCCTATCCTGTGGCAAAGAAGATAGCCGAGCGCCAGGGCTTCAAGGGTGTGCGCTGGATGAAGATGACTGACCCGTGGGCAGGCGAAGCACCGTCGAACACTGGATCGTTCCTCATCTGGCAGCAGCCACATTATATATATATGGCTGAAGAGCTCTTCAGGGCTCATCCCAATGCCGCCACCCTCGCCAAATACGGCGAGCAGGTGGAGGAGACTGCCGCCTTTATGGCTGATTTCGTAAGCTACGACAATAAAGCAAAGTGCTATTACCTACAGGGTGAGACCGCTATGCAGGAGTCAATGTCAAAAGACTTTTCGTATAATCATCCCTTTGAACTTGCCTATTGGCGGTACGGACTTACTGTGGCTAATCAGTGGCGTGAGCGTCAGGGCAAATCCCGTAATGCTGATTGGGACAACATCATTAAGAACATGTCGCCCCTTCCCATGACTAAGGACGGCATCTACACTGCAGGCTTGGCTAAGGGCAAGACCGACCGCCTGAAAAGCTTTGACCCCTTTGATGCCGTAGCTGCCGGTGCTGCTCCCATTGTCTCGACGGAAACCTTTGAGGAGAAATGCCGTAACGACCACCCTGCCGTCCTCGGCTCTTTCGGTATGCTGCCTTCCAGTTCAGTATGTTGCGATATTATCGCAACAAACAATACCCTGAACTGGGTGATGCAGAACTGGAACTGGGCCACCACCTGGGGCTGGGACTACGGCATGACGGCCATGGCCGCCGCCCGTCTTGGCCAGCCTGAGACGGCAATAAAGGCCTTGCTCATAGATACGCAGAAGAATACCTATCTGAAGAACGGACATAACTTCCAAACCGCCGACCGGCTGCGTCTCTACTTGCCAGGCAATGGCGCTCTGCTTACCGCTGTTGCCATGATGTGTGCAGGATGGGACGGCTGTACGAGCACCTACAATCCTGGCTTCCCGCAGGACGGCACATGGAATGTCCGCTGGGAAGGCCTGCAACGAATGCAATAAGAACTAACTATCTAACGAATCATAAAAAACAAAAATGAAACGTTTTCTACTGAGTTTATCATTTATCATTTGTCATTTGTCATTTAGCCCCGCAGGGGCGCAGACCCCTGCTTTCCCTGGTGCTGAGGGCCACGGGCGCTATGTCACTGGCGGGCGAGAGGGCGTAGTGCGCCATGTCACCAATCTTAATGACTCTGGCACCGGCTCGTTCCGTTCTGCCGTACAAGGCTCAACCAATAAAATTGTCGTCTTCGACGTCGGTGGTGTCATTGCACTGAAGAGCGACGTGAACATCGGTGCCAACACCACTATCATGGGACAGACGGCACCCGCACCTGGCATCACCCTGCGCTACTACACCGTTCAGCCCAATGGCAATAATATCATTATCCGTTTCATTCGCTTCCGCCGAGGACAGGAGAAGAATGTCAACGATGGTGCCGATGCCATTTGGGCACGCAACAAGACGGGCATCATCCTCGACCATTGCTCGATGTCATGGAGCATTGACGAGGTGGCTTCGTTCTACGACAACAACAACTTCACCATGCAGTGGTGCACCATTGGCGAGAGTCTGGTACATTCCGGCCATAAGAAAGGACCCCATGGCTATGGCGGCATCTGGGGCGGCAAGCTCGCCTCGTTCCACCACAACCTCATTTTGCATGTAGCCAATCGTTCACCGCGTTTCAACGGTGCTCGCTATAACTGGGCTGGCTATACTGGAAACCAGCGCTATAGTGAGTATAATTGGCAGAATACGCTGCAGGCCGAGAATGTGGATTTCCGCAACTGTGTCATCTATAATACCAACGGATGCTATGGCGGCCCTGGTGGCGGACAGATCAATATGGTGGGCAACTACTACAAGAGCGGCCCTGGACATAACATCGACCGTCTGACCACCGTGTCGCTGGCAGGCAGCGGCAATGCGGGCAACGACAAGACCTTCTGGGACATGACCAGCCGCTATTATCTTGATGGAAACGTCATCGACGGCAACAATGCGGGATGGGAGAAGATGCGCTATGACAGCGGTATCCCCTCAAGCGCCGGAGTGTACTACACCCACGACCCCAACCACTACTATGGCAGTGCATTGAGCTATACGAAGATTGGTGGCGTCGACTGTCTGCCCATACGTCTTGATGCTGAAGCTCCTACCGATGCAGTGACGACACATACCGCTGCTGCTGCCTTCGACGTAGTAACAACATACGCCGGTGCATCGCTCCATCAGGATGATGTCGATGCCCGCTACATGACCGAGACACGCAACGGCACCTGCACCTACAAGGGCTCAGCCACTTCATACGTCAAGACCGAGAGCGGAAAGGACGTCACCTATTCCTGTACACCTGAATGGGGACGCATCGACCTTGTCAGCGACGTCAACGGCTACACCGAGGCTAACTTCGGAACGGGCAGCCGTCCCGCCGACTTCGACACCGACAAGGACGGTATGCCTAACGCCTGGGAGACAGCCAACGGACTTGACCCCACGAAGGACGACTCCAAGCTCTACACTATCGACGGCCAGAAGATGTATACAAATATCGAGGTGTATTGCAACAGTCTTGTGCAGTCCATCATGCTGGCTGGCAATGGCGATGCCATCGAGACAGTGCCTGACTACTATCCCGCCTACTACAACGAGCAGGGGGAGCTGGTGTCGGCCGTCAATGCATCCGTGGAGAGCGCTGTCGCACTCCCATCGGCCCCGTCATCGGTCCCTTTTTCCTATTGGTGCAACATGCAGGGGCAGCGCATCGACGCTAATACGCGGGGGCTCGTCATCGAGACAACCGTGTCACCTGATGGCACGCGTCGTAGCCGCACCATCCTCAGAAAATGATTTTTATTCACTTTATTATTAACCAAAAACAAACAGTATGAAGTACAAATTACTAAGATTCTCCCTGCTGAGCATCTTTGCGATGCTTTGGGGAAATGTGTTTGCGGAGGAAGTAACGCTCGATTTCACCAATGCTGATGAAATCACATCAATGGGCTTTACACTCCCAGAAGCGAGTAAGGGCATAGATATTACTGAAGCCTTTACGTATAACACCATTACTATAACGCCTTATAAGGGTACCACAAATGTGCGAATTTGGAACTCAAACGGTTCGTATACGCTCAGGTATTTTAAGGCTGATAGTAATGGCAACAAGGGTGGTATTGGTATTTCAGTCCCAGAAGGAAACACCATTTCTCAGATTGTCATTACTGGTAATACTCAATTGCAATATACTATTTGCGATTCGGGAACAGCAGAAATGTCAGAGAATAACAAGAGTTTGACTTGGACTCCAGCCGAAGGCAGTTCGGTTAGTTCTGTCAAGTTTGAGAATAACGGTTCCAGTACTACCAATGTTGAAACAATCAAGGTCACGTATCAGGGGGGAGGCGCTGTTGACACCCGCACTGCAACCACTGTGACACTGGGCGACTATGCCGCATCAGGTGAAATAGGCAGTACGCTCGATCTGCCTACAGCAACTGTCTCTACTATTGACGGTACACCCATTCCCAACGCCACAGTGACGTGGTCCAGTTCGAATGAGACTGTTGCAGGCATTGCAGGCAGTCGGATCAATCTCGTGTCGGTTGGCACGACTACCATCAAGGCCAGCTATGAAGGCGACAACAGCTACAAGGCCAGCTCCGTCAGCTATACCCTGACCGTGACCCCGGCCGCAGTAACAGTTTCATCACTTAGTGACTTGCAGGCCAAGGTGACAAGTACGAGCACTCCAGCCACCATTACTTTCAATGGTGAGCAGGTGGTGTTTGTGAATGGCTCCAACGCATACTTAGCTGATGCCAATGGCTATGGTGCACTGGTTTACACCAAAGATCACGGTTTGGAGGCAGGACAGACACTGACTGGCACTATCACTGCAAATATCGTGCTCTATCAGGGTGCTGCCGAGATTACTGGCTTTACGACAGAAGGCTTGACCATCGGCACGGCAAATGTCGTTCCCGTGGAGAAGACTGTCGGCGATATTGCCAAGGCAAATCAGAGCACGCTCGTCACGTTGAAGAACGTAACTTACAGTGTTGGTGAGAGCGATAAGCTCCTTTCCGATGGAACGAACAGCATTGTCTATTACGATAAGTTCAAGACCAACGTTGAACTGGAGGAGGGCAAGGCATACGACATTACCGGCATCGTGGTGATGTTTAATGACAAGATAGAGATTGCTCCCCGCACGGCCGAGGATGTAACCGAGGCTGCTGCCGTGGAGCCCGGCGAATGGGTCTACCGCGACTTTGGCATCGACCTTGTGGGAATCCTTACTGATGACCAGAAGGTGGAACAGCAGGCTGTAGAGTTCGGCGTTGTCGTGGCTGAAGACGGCACACAGACTCAGGTGGCCTATGGCGCAGAAAATGCCAATATCTCTCTGAAGGGTAATTATTGGAACGACCACGGCTGGGTGAACACCGAGGCTACCGTCAAGGTGGAAGGCCCCGTGCAGATTGACCTGGGCTATTGCAACTATGGCTCTGGCGACATCACCGTTCTCAATGCAGAAGGTGCTACCGTAGCCACCGGCACAAATGTCAGGGACAAGGGCTGCTGGAGCGCCACCGCTACCGACAAGGTTGCCACAGTGAAATATACCGGCGAGGCAACAACCCTCACGATCAAATATTCAAGCTATCTGCCTTATATCGGTGTGAAGGCCATTGAGGCCACATCCGTTGAGGTGGCCTACTCGTTAGGCGATGTGGAATGTCAGGGCAATGTGCTGCCCACAGGCGGCACCTACCCTGCCGGTGACGGGTACACCATTCCTGCCAAGAACTTCACCCTCTACAAGGAAGGCTACACGCTGACAGGCTGGAGCGACGGCACCCAAACATACGCAGCCGGAGAAACCATTACCCTGTCAGAGAACATCACTCTTACTCCCGTCTTCACTACTAACGAGGTGAATCTCAGCGACCGCACAGAGCCTGTCACTGTGAAGTTCGACTTCCAGCGCAACAACGGCGCTCCGTCGGTGCAGTGGCAGAACCAGAGCAACCTCGTCTGGGTGGCCCAGGCTACTGTCAATGGCAAGACCATCGACGTGCCCACCCACTTCACCACAGCTCCTGGCAAGTTCAACAACACCAACTGGGGCGACTGGTGCCAAATCAACGAGGGAACCACCTTTACCGTACCTTCGTGCAAGGATGCCGTCGTGAGTGTTGAAGCCTACAATGCATTGTCGGCGCTGACCATCGACGGCCAGAGCGACTACACCAGCGGCAAGACCATCAACTACACCGTGGCCAGCTCGGCTGAGACTGTCGACGTGGTGTTCAGCAGCGAAGGTCAGTATTACCGCTACATTCAGGTTGTGCTGCCCGTGGTGCAGAGCCAAGGCGGTGGCGATAACTATGAGAATGCCGATATGGCTGTTGAGTGGCCGATGCTGGTTGAGGGCAAAGTTGACCTGGCCACATACACTGCTACACCTGCAGCTGCCGTCTCAGTGGCTTCATTCGAATACACGCCTACCAATGCAACTGTTGCCACAGGCTCGCGCAGTAAGGATCCGGACAATGGTCTTGTTTTCGTTACATTCACTGGCGAGAACGTACAGACTCATTGGTTTGTGAAGCCTGCTTCAGGACTGACCTTTACGCCGACACAAATCAGACTGTTTATCCAGCGTTTCGGAACTAATAAGCAGGATGGTGTTGTCATCACGGCAAAGGTTGGCGACGAGGGAGCTGTCCAAACTTTGGGAACTTATACTGCCCGCCGTGCCAACTGGGATGATTCTCAAGAGCAAGCACAATGGGGTAGCATTCCCAGCAACCTTGTCAACGAGGTTGTCATCAACCTCACAGAGGCTCAACAAGCAAACCTTGCCTCTGGCGAAGGCTTCCACCTTTATGCAACAACAGGCCTGGCCAACAACAAGGCTGGTGGTTTTGTCGACTGCCGCATCTACGGTAAGGTCAATGGCACCGTTGCCTCTATCAATAAGTACACGCTGACCACTGCCGTTGCTCCTGAGGAGGCTGGCAGCATCAACGTCTATCCCGCTGCCGACGAGTATGAAGAGGGCAGCGAGGTGACGCTCACCGCTACTGAGAACTTCGGCTACGACTTCGTGAACTGGACCAACGCCGCAGGCGAGGAAGTCTCGACCGAGGCCAAGTTCAAGTACACCGTGAACAGCAACGAGACGCTGACCGCCAACTTCGTGGCCGTTGAGACCTACGAGCTGGCTCTGACCGTCGACGGCACCAACGACTACATGGTGACTGTCAACCCCGCTCCTGAGGTGGTCGACGGCAAGTGGATGTACGAGGCCGGACAGGCCGTGCAGCTCATCGCCAACCAGTATGAGGGCCTTGTCGCCTTCACCAACTGGAGCGACGGCGAGACCAACAGCAGCAAGCTCATCCAGATGAACGAAGACATTCAGCTGACCGCTGTGTATGCCCAGGCCGACATCATTGCCGGTTGGGACTTCTACAAGAAGGGCAACGACGGTCGCAAGGCCGACTTCTATGCTCAGGACAACGATGCCGACGCCCTCAACCTGGTGAACACCGCCACAGGTGAGACCAGCGGATGGCTCGACAAGAGCACTGAGGGTGCAGGAGGCTACGAAAGCTTCGCAGGCGCAGCCGTAAACTGGCGCACTGGCGCAAGCAATGGCGACGTAGGTAACTGGCACTGGCAGACCAAGGTCAATGCCGCTGCCTTTACCGACATCAACGTGCAGTTCCAGATGCTCTACAACTACAATGCCTACCAGACCTACGATGCTGAGTACTCGTTTGACGGTGAGAGCTGGACGAAGCTTGGCAGCGTTACCATGAGCGGCAACCGCGTTGTGGGACAGTTCAACGAGCAACTGCCTGCCGAGGCCAATAACAAGGCTGAGCTCTACATCCGTATGCTGGCCGACAAGACCTCAAATGTCGACGGTGCTGCCTCGGCCAACGATGGTAACACCCTGGCCATGTTCTTCATCACCGGCACACCGAATCTGATTGACGACGGCCAGGCTCCCGTGCTTGTGTCCACCGTTCCTGCCGACGGCGCCACTGGCGTATCGGCCAGCGGCAAGATTGTGCTCACCTTCGACGAGCGTGTCAAGGTGGCCGACAATGCCGTAGCCACATTGGGCAACCTGAGTCTCACTCCGGTTGTTAGCGGCAAGTCTGTCACCTTCGATTACAAGGGTCTGGAGTATTCCACCCAGTATGCCTTCACCCTGGCTGGCAACACCGTGGCCGACCTGACCGACAATGCCATCACCGACGCCATCAGCCTGACATTCACCACCATGGAGCGTCCCACCGTTGAGAAAGGACTCTTCGATGCAGTTTGCGAGAATGTCGACCAGCTGCTGGCTGCCATCGCTGCCGCCCAGGCTCGCGCTGACAAGAATGTGCGCTACCGCATCTTCATCAAGAACGGCGAGTACACCATTCCTCTGTATTCTACCATGAAGACCTGCAACGGCTTCGAGTTGCCTGAGTGCATCACCTTCATCAACACCGAGAACATGTCGTTCATAGGTGAGAGCCGTGACGGTGTCACCATCACCAACGCCATCCCAGCAACCGAGACCTTCACCAACCAGTGGGGTGAGGCCAGCAAGTACGAGGGCATCGGCAACGGCGACGTGTTCCAGCTCCGTGGACAGGGCTACTACTGGCAGGATCTGACCGTGCAGTCGGGCATTGCCGACAGCCGCGGCCGCAACCTTGCCATCCAAGACTTGGGTACGCAGAACATCTACAAGAACATAGGTCTGCGTGGCTACCAGGATACCTGGACCTCGAACAACGATCGTGGCCTGTACTATTTCGAGGACGGATATGTGCGTGGACGCACCGACTATATGTGCGGTAAGGGCGATATCTTCTGGAACCGCGTTGAGCTGCGCCAGATTGCCGGTGGCTATGCTGCCGTGCCTTCGAAGCCTGCCAAGTCCGGTTGGGTCTACAAGGACTGCACCATCAACGGTGAAGGCTCAGGCGTCGACGGCAACTACACCCTCGGTCGTCCTTGGGGCAGCGGCACGCCTATCGCCCTCTTCATCGACACGAAGATGAACGTTGTGCCCTCGGCCATCGGCTGGAACGAGATGAGCGGCGGCTGGCCCAAGCGCTTCGCCGAGTTCAACTCCACCACCTCCACCGGCAGCGTCATCGACCTCAGCGGACGTAAGACCGTCTTCGGCGACGGCCACGCCAACAATCCTGTGCTCACTGCCGAAGAGGCCCTCGAGGCTGGCAACCTGCACAACATGTTCGACGAGTGGGATCCTACGCTGGCTACCGAGCAGGCTCCCGTGCCCACAGCCGTCGTGATTGAAGGCAACAAGCTCACCTGGGCTGGCAGCAACTACGCCCGTTGCTGGGCCGTCTGCCTCAATGGCAGCGTAGTGGACTTCACCACCGTCAACAGCTACGACATTCCTGCCCTTGCCCGCAGCGAAGCTGCCGCAGCCGACGTGTGGACCATTCGTGCCGCCAACGAGATGGGTGGCCTGAGCGAAGCCTCGCAGCCCGCCACCGTGGCAACAGGCATCACCACCCTCACACCGTCCACCATCAACCGTCAACCCTCCACCTACAACATGCAGGGCATGAGGGTAGAGAAGCCCCAGAAGGGACTCTACATCATCAACGGACGTAAGGTCGTGATAAAGTAAGCCATAAGGCATATCATCAGAAGAGCCGCAGCGGGTGTTCCGTTGCGGCTCTTTAGTTTAAAAAGTGGCTTAAACCCAAATCGGTCGTTAGGCCAGGCTTTGATCCATTTCTAATGGTCGCCATTAGAAAGTCGTCTTCGTATTTGGTTGTTTTTCAATAATTTATTAACTTTGCCACGGATTTAGAGTCAATATTATGATGAAAGACTT
>JAILAA010000178.1 GCA_024681875.1 Prevotella sp. | reverse complement strand
CCTGAAAGGGCAAAAGCATCATGGAAGAGGTAGAGCTTTTGCCCTTTCAGGGCGCAATTACCTGTTCCCTTGTACCCAGGGCGATGCCCTGGGCTAAGTGTTTGTTGGCCTTTCAGGCCGTTTCTACGCAGGGTTTTCATAACTTGCGAAACTTGAAGTTTTTAGTGATGCAAAGGTAAGAAAAAGTTGAGAGCCGAGCGAGGAGTTGAGAGTTTTTTTTCTTGGTTTGCGTGAAAAAAAGTTAAGAGCGGCAAGATAACTCCCGACTCCTGACTCCTAACTCCTGACAATTCACTATCTTTGCGCAATATAAGCAAACAAGCATCACACAGATGAAGCACTTCCCACTCTTTGCCCTGATAATGGCGGCCATGCTGATGGCAGGCTGCGGCAAACAGGCAGCCACACCGCCTACAACCAAGGCAAAGGCGGTGGACAGCGGCGACAGCACCATCTACGGATTGGTGTGCGATGGCAGCAGCGACTCAATTCTCGTGTTCCTGCCCGACCCCTATGACGGCTCCGACCCCGATACACTGGATATTCTCGACGCATCACGCCACCATCATGTCTTCGGACGATTGTATGTGGGCGACCGTGTGGCTATCCTGCGCGACAGCACCAACAGCAATCAGGCGTCGGTGGTCATCGTCACGCAGGACTTGCAGGGACAGTGGTGCTATAAAGTGAAGCCACGCCTTCGTTCCCGTTCCGTGATGGAGAGCGACAGCCTGACTCAGGACATCTGGGATTTGCCCGACTCGTCGAGAGAGCAGCTCTTGGTTGAGCGTGAGTATGGCTTCAACCTGAAGACCGACAGCGTGGCCATGCCTATCGGTATGCGCCAGGCCCATGCCGATGAGGACAGGCCCATAGAGTATCCGCCGCTGAAGCGCTATCGCCAGTGGTACATCCGCAACGGTCGCCTACACTTGGTTGAAACCAGCATCGACACCTTGGGCAACATGAAACCTATCGCCACCGACACAGCCGAACTGGTGGAACTGACGCCCGACACGCTTGTGCTCCGCCTGCCCGATGGCCTGCATGGGTATTACCGGAAAACAGAAAACGAGCTGAATCAGTAACTATTGCCATCATATTCACAAAAACCAGACCTATGATTACTAATCCTTTATTGTTTGAGGTCGGACCCATCGTCGACTATTTGAAGTCTGTACCTTTTGATGTTAGTCGCACAAAACTCTATGATGTTGCTGAGCTTTACAAGGGCTATAGCCCTGAGCAGCCTGAGACCTTTGAGAGATGCCTCGACACACAGATTTACCGGCATTTCATCTCAAAGGGCAAGCAGACCAGCGATGTGAAAGAGTCGATGGCACGCACGCTGCACGACCAGGGAATCTATGTGGCCCTGGGTGAGTTCTTCCGTACTCATAATTATCTGAAATGTGTAGGTGTGATGGGAGGACACGCCTCTTTACGAACCGACTCCATGTACCGCCAGATCGTCTTTATCAGTAAACGGCTGACCGAGCAGGGCTTTTGCATGCTCAGCGGAGGAGGCCCGGGCGCTATGGAAGCTACCCATCTGGGCGCATGGATGGCGGGGTATGGCGACAGCGATGTGGAGGATGCACTTCAGATTATGTCTGTGGCACCTTCCTTCAAACATCCTGCTTGGCTGTCGACGGCTTTTGAGGTGATGCGCAAATATCCACGGTCTACATACGACAGCTTGGGCATCCCTACCTGGCTTTATGGCCATGAGCCCTCCACACCCTTTGCCACGCATATTGCCAAGTTCTTTGAGAACAGCATCCGTGAACACAATATCCTCACCTTGCCGTTTGGGGGAATCATCTATACGCCAGGCAGTGCGGGGACCATGCAGGAGATTTTCCAGGATGCAGTACAAAACCACTACCTCTCTTTCGGTTTCTCCAGTCCCATGGTATTCCTTGGCTGTCATTTCTGGACGGAGGAGGTGCCTGCCTATTCGTTGCTCCAACACTTGATGGAGAAGGGAAGGTACAAGAATCTTTCCTTGACGCTTTCAGACGATTCTGAAGTCATCATCAAGGCACTTACCAGTTTCCAGGAACTGGCTGAAGCCCATCCTAAGGCGTTTTGCCTATGCTAATGGCTGTCTGCCAAAAGTGCCTGACAGCCGAGGAGCACATCTTGCCATGTGGCCTCGAAATCGCCTGTGTACCACGGGTCGGCCACGTCGCCGGGACGATGGGTGTAGTCCAATAGCTTCACAATTTTATTTTCAGGGTCGCCGCCGCAAATGCGCAGCATGTTGCGGATGTTCCAGTCGTCCATGCCCACGAGCAGGTCGAAACGGTCGTAGTCGGCACGTGTCATCTGCCGTGCCGTCTTGCCTGCACAGCCGATGCCGTGCTCGGCCAGCTTGCGCCGCGCAGGGGGATAGACGGGGTTGCCTATCTCCTCGGTAGAGGTGGCGGCTGACTCGATGTAGAAATCATCCTGCCTTGCAGCCTTGGCCACAAGGTCTTTCATCACAAACTCTGCCATCGGGCTGCGACAGATGTTGCCGTGACAGACAAAGAGAATCCGTTTCATGTGTAAAAGAAAAAAGGCGGAGGAAAAGCTCTCCGCCTTTATGTTTGAAGATTAGTCTTCCAATACGATGGGCTTGTACTTCGGCACAAGGCTCTTCATAATGAACCAGCCGATAAGATAAGCCACCGAGCAGATACAGAACACCACCATGTAGGCGGCGGGCTTGCCGTCGAAACCGAAGAAGGTGAAGGCCTCGCCCTGACCGTCGGCCCAGGTGAAGAACGAGCCGGAGCCCTTGTTGATAAGGAACGAGCCTATGCCACCAGCCATCGAGCCGATGCCGGTGATCGTACCGATAGTGCTCTTGGGGAACATATCGCCGATGGTCGAGAAGAGGTTGGCCGACCATGCCTGGTGTCCTGCACCGAGGAAGCCGATGAGGATGGCTGGCCACCAGGCGCTGATGCTGCCCAACGGCTGTGCCAGAAGGCCTAAGAGAGGGAAGCAGGCAAAGATGAGCATGGCGCGCATGCGGCCCAGATAGGGGTTCATGCCTTTCTTCTCGACGAAGTAGGTGGGCAGATAGCCGCCGCCAATAGAGATGACGGTCACGATGGCGTAGAGCGTGAGGATAAGCAGGATGCCCATGGTGGAGTCGCTGGTGTAGCCAAAACGGTCGCTGAAATAGGCGGGAGCCCAGAAGAGGAAGAACCACCACACACCGTCGGTCATGAACTTACCCACGATGAACGACCACGTCTGTTTGTACTTGAAGCAGTCCCAGAAAGGAATAGTCTTCTCTTCCTTAATGTTGTTGCGGTCCTGAACGTTGGCGATGTCGTTGTCCTGCTCGATATAGTTCAGCTCGGCCTGGTTCACGCGCTTGTTCTTAGCGGGTTTGTCGTAGAGCCATATCCACAGACCCATCCACACGAAGCCTAAGGCGCCGATGACGATGAACGCCATCTCCCAACCCCAGGCACGTGCCAACAGGGGAATGGTGGCGGGAGCAGCGAGGGCTCCGACGCTGGCACCGCTGTTGAAGATGGAGGTGCTGAAGGCACGGTCTTTTTTCGGGAAATACTCGGCCGTCACCTTGATAGCGGCAGGGAAGTTGCCTGCCTCACCAACAGCCAGAATCAGTCGACAGGCCAGGAACAGCCATACACTGACGGTGGTTAGCGCTGTGATGCTGCCGCCGGCGATGCCCAGGGCTGCCCATCCGCAGGCAGCGTGCAGACAGGCACCCACGCTCCATACGAAGATGGCGATGAGGTAACCTTTCTTCGTGCCCATCCAGTCGATGAACTTTCCGGCAAAGAGGTTGGCGATGGCATAGAAGATAGAGAAAAGGCCCGTGATGGTGCCGTAGTGGTCGTCAGTCCAGTGGAAGTCAGGGGCGATGAAGTCTTTCCATGTAAGGGAAAGCACCTGGCGGTCCATATAGTTGATGGTCGTCGCCAGGAAGAGCAGTCCGCAGATGACCCAGCGGAAGTTGCTCATTTTAACAGTTTGAATAGGAGTCATGTTTTCGTTATTTCGTTATTACGTTATTACGAATTATCGGATATCGATGACAGGAATATTGTCTTTGTCGTTATAATAAAGATTCTCACCGGCCATGCCCCAGATAAAGGTGTAGTAGTAGGTGCCGGCGGCGGCGTGCATTGACCACTCGGGCGACATGATGGCCTGCTCGTTGTGCAGCCATACGACGCGGCTCTCCTCGGGCTGACCCATGATGTGGGCGATAGTCTGCTCCTGAGGCAGGTTGAAGTAGTAGTAAGCCTCAATGCGGCGGCCGTGGGTGTGCGGCGGCATGGTGTTCCAGGCGGCGCCGGGGTTCAGCTGCGTCAGACCGAGCTGCAGCTGGCAGGGGCCTTCCTCTAAGACGTCGTTGACGATGAGCTTATAGACGGTGCGGTTGTTGCACTCCTCAAGCGAGCCGACAGGGCCCCAGACCGCGGCCTTCAGCGAGCCCTTGCGACCGTCGAGGGTCACCCACTGCGTCTTGTAGTGCTGGTGGGCGGTGGCACTGTTGAGGTAGAACTTCGCAGGTTTGCTGGCATCCTTCGAGCGGAAGAGCACCTCCTTGTTCACGTCCTTGTCCTTGGCGATATGGCCGCGGCCGATGTAGAGGGCCTCCTTCGGCGACAGTGCATACTCCTTGCCGTCGACGATGACCACGCCGTCGCCCTCGCCGCAGTTCACCACGCCGAGCTCACGGTTGTACAGGAAATACTTCTCCTTGATGCCTGGGTCAACATCAAGACCTAACTCAAGGAAGTTCTCAAGCTTCAGAGTTTTGTTCACTGGCATGGCGCCGCCGAAGATGAAGCGGTCGTAATGACTGTAAGTCAGTAGGATAGAGTCTGCTGCCATCACTTTCTCCATGACGAAGCGCTCACGCAGCATCTTCGTGTCGTAGCCCTTCACGTCCTGCGGGTGGCAGGCGGTCTGGAACTTCACATGTTGGGCACCGACGAATCGGTCAGCTTCCTGTGCATTTGCGGAAACCAATGTTCCGGCCATCAGCACCATTAAAAGAATCGTCTTTTTCATTTCTTTATGTTTGTTTTAGTTGATGTTTGCTTTTTCCTCAGCCACGATGCGGCGACGGTTGATCCATACCATCACCACAGTGATGCCGCTAAGCAGGCCCATGCCTACATATTCCAGGTTGTTCACGCATTTGTAGATGCACCAGCCCAGCAGCGAGGAGGCGAAGTCGAGGGCACCGGCGAAGTTTCCTTCGGGCACACGGGCAGCGGCGTCCTGCGTGGCGGCGTACACCTCATGGGCAGCCTCGGTGAAGGCCGGTGCCATGTCGGTGACGAAGTAGAGGCCGATGGTCAGGGCGACAAGACCAATAATAAAGGTCTTCACCACGTTACCCTTCGTGTAGGGCAGCACCATGGGGAAGAGGTAGAACATGCCTGCCAGCGAGGCCAGAGGCAGGAACTGGTTGCCAGGCAGGACCACGGCCAGCACGATGGCCACGGGGATGAGCAGCAGGCTGACGACCAGTGTCGTGGGATGGCCGATGACCAGGGCCGGCGACATGCCGATGTACACTTTCTTGCCGTGGAATTTCTTCGCCACCACTTCCTTTGTCTTCTCAGAGATAGGCATCAATCCGTCGATGAACAGGCGGGTGATGCGGGGGATGAGCTCCATTACGGCTGCCATCGTTACGCCGAGGAAGAGGATGCTCTTCACAATGGCCATCACGGCATCGGTATTGCTGTCGAAGGTAGCGGCAAAAGCGTCGAAGTTTCTGAAGTGGTCCCAATGCGCCAATGCGCCGATGAGGCCGCCCACGATAAGACCCAGCACGATAGGCTCGCCCAGCACGCCGAACTTCTTCTTCAGGCCCTCGGCGTCGATATCGAGCTTCGAGAAACCGGGAATCTTGTCCATCAGCCAGTTCAGGCCGATGGCAAACGGAGTGAAGCTCTGGCAGAAGGGCTGTGGAATAGATATGCCGTCAAGGTCGGTGTAGTATTTCTGGAACTTGTCAGCTGTGAGGTCGGCCATCACCAGTGTGATGATGTAGCATGTGATGGCGGCGAAGTAGCCCCAGGCCATCGAGTGCCCCATGACGAAGTAGGCCACGGCTCCGATGAAAGCGAAGTGCCAGTAGTTCCACAGGTCGATGTTCACCGTGCGGGTGCACTTCGTGACGAGCAGCAGGAAGTTGATGCCTAAGCAGATGGGGATGATCAGTGCGCCGACAGCCGTATTGTAGGCCACCGAGGCGGCTGCGGGCCACCCCATGTCGAAGACCTTCAGGTCGAGATCGAAAATACTCGATAGGGCCTGCAGCGGCGAGGCGAAGTTGGTAGTGAGCAGTGCCGTGACGATGCCTAAGCCCACAAAGCCGACACCCACGTAGAGGCCGCTTTTCAGGCTCTTTCCGAACTTCATGCCGATGCACACACCGATAATGGTAAAGAGTATCGGCATCATCACCGACGCTCCAAAGCTAATAATGTAACTGAAAACTTGTTCCATTTCTCTTTGTTGATTATTTTTCGCGTAGTTTGGCTGCAAAGGTACAAAAAAAATAGATAAACGCTATCATTTTTTCTTTTTTTTGGTAGGGCATTGCGTTTTTATTCAGAATCCAAGACGAGTTAGGGAAATTGTTCGTAACTTTGCAAAAGCGTAGCCAATGGCGATACGACAAGGTTCACACAACAATCCTAAAATAATTACTGCGATGAAAAAAGGTACATTATTATTCTGTATGCTGCTGGTATTTGCCATCAGCCTACAGGCACAGACCGCGAGGAAGTTCACAGTCTATATAACCCCCGACAGCACAGCCAACGTGGTGTGCTTCCTCCCCGAAAATCCTTCGGGCAAGGCTATCGTGGGAGTACCGGGCGGAGGCTACTCTGTCTTGTCCAACACACACGAAGGCACCATGTGGGCTGATTGGCTGAACCAGAAAGGCATCGCCTATTTCGTGGTGAACTATCGTTTGCCACACGGCGACCGCTCACTGCCGATAAGCGACGTGCAGAACACCATCCGCATGGTGCGTGACTCTGCCACAGTATGGCACATCCATCCTCGCGCCGTGGGCATCATGGGCTTCTCAGCCGGGGGACATCTGTCGTCAGTCGTTTCCACCCTCTCAGAGTATGACGCCCGCCCCGACTTCTCCATCCTCTTCTATCCCGTCATCTCTATGGACGAGCGAGTCTCACACAAATGGTCGTGCATCAACTTCCTCGGTGAAGAGGGACATAAGGATCCCCAGTTAGTGAAGCAATACTCCACGCAGAACGCCGTGCGCCGCCACCTGACGCCGCCAGCCGTCATCATCACGGCCAGCGACGACCGTCTGGTGCCGCCTGTCACCAACGCCATAGCCTACTACACAGCCATGCGCAATGCCGGCAATGAGTGTGCCATGTATGTCTATCCCACGGGCGACCATGGCTTCGGCTTCGGCACATGGTTCAAGTACCACGACCAGCTGTTGGCCGACCTCGGTAATTGGCTCGACAACCGTCAGGTGCCACAGCCCGATGCCATTCGCGTGGCTTGCATCGGCAACAGCATCACCGACGGCCACGGCATAGAGATGGCACCGCAATACGGCTATCCGGCCCTCCTACAGCAGATGCTGGACAACGGCTACTGGGTGAAAAACTTCGGAGTGAGCGCCCGTACCATGCTCAACAAAGGCGACTACCCCTACATGAACGAGATGGCGTGGCGCGATGCAGTGGCCTTCAAGCCTGACATCGTCATCATCAAACTGGGCACCAACGACTCAAAGCCACAAAACTGGCAATACGGGTCAGAGTTCAAGCAGGACCTGAAGCAGATGCTCACCACCCTATGTCCTGAGCTGGCACAACCTGCTAAGAAAAGCAAGAAGGCAAAAAAGCTCCAATTGCAAGCCACCAATCGCCAACCGAAGATATTCCTCTGCACACCTATCCCTGCTATCAAGTCGACATGGGAGATCAGCGACTCCGTCATCACCAACGGTATCATCCCCCTCCAGCAGGAAGTGGCAAAGGAATATGGCTTGGAACTCATCGACCTTCACGCTTTGTTCGGAACTGACCGCGAGCTGTTGCTGTCTGACGGCATCCATCCCAACGACAAGGGAGTGCGCCGCATGGCTGAAATTATCTCCGGTGTCATCAAGGGTGCGGCTCAGTAATTTATGTTTCAGGCCCAGAAACATGTGTTTCCGCACCGGAAACTTATGTTTCTGGGCCTGAAACTTATGTCCTACGTCCGGAAACATAAAATTCTTTGTTGTTTAACGATTTTAGTTGACTACTCGTGTGATGTCTGAAGATTGCGATGTCGAGTTGATTGACCGTCCTGATAGAGATCTCAATCCTTCATGTTAAATAGCCTTTCTATAACCAGAGAGGTGGCAAATGGTTAAATGTTTATAAAAAGGTTGTAGGTTT
This sequence comes from Prevotella sp., assembly GCA_024681875.1. The sequence goes on along the minus strand of JAILAA010000178.1, from coordinate 1,777 downwards.
ACAACCATTTATGGAGTATTTTTTGTAAATTCGCATCGTCATATAAATAATAACACCGAATGAAGTATCTGAATATTAAAAAGGCGTTAGCAGCGTGGCAGGCTCTGCAGCCACTGTCGGATAAGGATAGAGAGAGGTTGAGTCGTCGCTTTACAGTGGACTTCAACTACAACAGCAATCATATCGAGGGCAATACACTCACCTATGGTCAGACTGAAATCCTGTTGCTCTTTGGCAAAGTAATAGGCGAAGCTGACATACACGACGTACAGGAGATGACTGCAAGCAACGTGGGATTGAAGATGATGACAGAGGAAGCTGCCATCAAGGAGATGCCGCTGACACAGAACTTTATATGCACCCTGCATAAGACATTGTTAAGAGAGGATTATACTGTTTATCGCAACCTCCCTGGTGGTCAGCAGACAAGTTACGTTATCCATGCGGGGCAATACAAGACACGCCCTAACAGCGTGATAACTCGTTACGGAGACCGATTCGAATATGCCTCGCCAGAGGAAACACCGGGATTGATGACAGATCTTGTGGATTGGTATAATAAGGCTGAGCAGGACGGGAAGCTCTCTCCTGTAGAATTAGCCACGCTGTTCCACTATCGATATATCCGTATTCACCCGTTTGAGGATGGAAACGGACGCATAGCCCGACTGATGGTAAACTTCATTCTGATGCGCCACGATTATCCGATGATAGTTGTTCGTAGCCGAAAGAAAAGTGAATATCTGGAGGCACTGCATCAGGCAGATTTAGAGGTGGGGCCAGTACCCAGTGATGGTGCTCATGCAGACATCAAGGACATCCGCCCGTTCCTGAAGTATTTCAATGAGTTGGTGGCTACAGAGGTATATAATGACGTGCTGTTTGTGAGCGAGAAAGACGAGAATGTATGGTGGTATGACGGGGAGCGCATAGCATTCCGCACACCAAATTATACGAGGATTCTCAATGCCATGCGCACGGAGCCGACGCTTACCCTTTCAGATATGAGAGAAGTAACGGGTATCAGCATCGCTGCCATCCAAAAACTCCTCGACCAGCTGATTCAGAAGAAGTACGTTGAGCGAGGAGAGAAGGACGGTAGCTGGAGAGTGTTTGTGACACAGTAAAGAAGAAGTCCATTCGGAGTTATTTGAAATGTCATCTGTTTGTTTGTCGATGGCATAAGTGTTAACTCTTGCATCAGTGGATTTAGAATACCTAAATCCTGATTGTTCATCATACGATTTTCATTGATGAAAACAGTCGCACGTTGATTTGTTTGTTCATTAAGCATATTAATGCTATCTTTATTTGGTTTTTTATTTTGCAAAGAGATAGAAATAAAGTAAGAAATAAGATAAAAACGCTCCCTTTTTATGATTATTTAATTTCGATAGGGTCATTAATGGTGTTTTCTGAGTATTAAATTGTATAAAAACAATAAAAATCGCAGATTAAAAAACAAATTTATAGTATTTCATCTGGAAATTTGAGAAAAATGTTTTGAATCCTTATTTTCTCCCAATTTTTTTGTATCTTTGCACCTGCATAACAGCCTGAGGCTGAATTGCACTTTGACATCGTGGGTTCGATAAGATATTGTATCTAATTCGGAAGTGATTCTAAAGCTCGAAGGTCCCTACCAATGACAATCGACAATTGCAAAGCAGATCACGAACGGAGAAGGTACGCCTGTATGGGCGTATCCGTTTGTGTATATTTCGCTTTGCAAGGTAACTGTGGTAGGGACGCCTGAGCTTAGGAATATGAACGGCGG
>JAILAA010000125.1 GCA_024681875.1 Prevotella sp. | reverse complement strand
AACTTCGCGTCCAAATCCTTGTTGAGTTTGGTAATCTGCTCGAAGATGCGCTCAGAACCTGTGAGTGACTTCATCTTGAAGTGTGGTTCTAAGGAGGCGTATGTGGCTTTGATGGCATCCATATTGGCTTTCAAGGCCATTCCCTTCGCCTCTACCTGCATCATCTGCTCGGGTTTCGGCTCCCATCTTGAAGACTGGCGGGGCGTGACGGGCTCGCTGTAGCCGGGTATCGTGTCAATCGCCACATCGTCATCTACCACATCGTCAACTACCACATCGTCAACTGCCACATCGTCATCTACCACATCGTCTATTCCGCGGCTTTGCCGTTCGTTCAGCAGACTCTTGCCCGACTGTCGGCCTACGCGGCGCTCGTAGTCCTGGTCTTCGTCGTAGTAGCCGTTGTGGACTGTGATGCGGTAGGTCTCGCCGGGCACGAAGTCGAGGTTGATCCAGGCTGAGCAGAGCTCGCCGTCGGGGAAGATGCAGCGCAGGCGGCCCACGACGGGGTGGTCCAGCTCCGTCTGCCATTCGAAGCGCTTGTTGATGACGGGCACGCAGGCTACGTAGTCGTCGTCGCCAATGTTTTCGAGTTCTTCGGCGGTGTTGGCAATATAGATGTTGTATAGCGAGTCCTTGATGTCGGCATCCACACGACCCTCAATCTTGAACGTCTTCTTCGAGGTCTCTAAGTTCTTTACATAGACATCGGGGCGCAGCGAGGTGATCATGTAGACGGTGCCCACCGTCTTCTGCTTGTCTTCAGAGAGTTCCCAGGTTACAGCGTAGGCATCGCGCAACTGGGGGTTCTCGGGGTTCTTGGTGCACATCATCCACATCTCCTGACGCTTATTGGAGCGAATGCGCACATTGTTGCTCTTACCGTCGTTGTCGATGACCATGAGGTAGATGTTCTCGTTGCTGCCTGGCTGTATGTGCTGGAACTGATAGGACAGCGGCTCTTCCTTCTGGAAGTTTATGCTGACAGCGTTCAGCACGTCGTCGTTCTTCACGTCGTTGGTAGGACAAGAAAAGGGAACAATCTTCGTGCTCGACTCCATGATGCCGGTGTTCGGGTTGCGGTTGACAGAGAATATCTGTCCCTCGTTCATGCCAAACTTCTGGATAATGGCGTTCAGCGTGGCGATGACGTTCGCTGGCTTCTTCTGGGGTGCTGCCGTCGGGTCGGCACTCATGGTTGTAATGGCGCTGCATGCGATGAGCAGCATGATAAGTATTCGTTTCATATTCTATAAATCCGTTTAATCCGTAAAATCCGTTGTTTTTATAAATCACTGTTGAGCTGTCTGCTCTAAGTGATGTTTAGCTATTTCGAGTTCCAGTTCCACCCACTTCAGGTAAGCCTCGTCGGCCTGCTTTTTCAGGAGTGCTATCTCCTCGGGGGTGTACTTGTAGTTCTCGGGGCGTGTGATGGGGATGTCGCGCTCCGTCAGCGTCATGGGCTTGGCATCCTGAGTTACGGCCTGCGCCAACTCCGGCTTTGCCTCCTCCTCAGCTTTCACTTCAGACGTTACAGGTTCTGCCGCCGTCGTTTCCTGTGCCAGGAGAGCCACGTTGTGCTTGACAACATTGGTTCGCGCCTTCGCTTTCTTAGCCTTGGTCGGAGCAGCAGCAGGCTGCGCTGCCTCCCTTTCCACTTCCGCAATCATGGGTTTCTCCGCCCGATGCGTGTCGGGTGTAACCACTCCCCTCTCCTTTGCGAGAGGGGCTGGGGGTGAGGCTTTTGGCGGCATGATATTGACGATGATAAATGCGGCGACGCAGGCGGCAGCCACCCACGGCCAAAGCCTTCTTGTCTTGGCCACCGGCTTCTGTTGTGCCATCCGCTCCATCAGTCGGGCATTCAGGTTGGCGGGCATCTGCGGCAGCTCGGCCTCGTCCTGTCTGAGTGCTTCGCGCAGGGCGTTGTCCTGCTGGCGTAGGTTGTTGAGTTGTTCCTCCTTCATGACTGTAACATTTTTATGATTCTACATAGTTTCTTTCTCGTTCGGCTCAGGCGCGAGGCCACCGTTGTGGGTATCGACTCCGTGATGTCGGCAATCTCCTTCAGGCTCCGTTCCTCGTAGTAGAACATCGTCACCAGCGCCCGTTCCTCAGGCGGCAGGTGCTTCAGGGCAGCGCGTATCAGCTGCACCGTCTCGGCATTGGCGTGCCCCAGCGTCTCGTCCACCTCAGCGTCCGACAGCTTGTCG
>JAILAA010000103.1 GCA_024681875.1 Prevotella sp. | reverse complement strand
AACAAGGCCATCTTATTCATCGGCCGTGTCACAAAGTTGAAAGGTCCTCAAGGCCAAGTGAATAGCGTGCAATACCTCCCTGCCTCTCAAATCTCAAATAATAAATCGCCCAAAAGTAAATCCTACGACCTCTCCGGCCGTCTCCTCTCCGCGCCACCCTTCCACGGTATCTACATCCGCGACGGGAAAAAGGTGGTGGTTAAGTGAGTGACATGAAAGTAATATGCACTATGCAATGAATAAGATAGTACTGACTATTTTCACTGTATTGACGATGGGCGTTACGCCTGTATGGGCCTTGAAACTGTGGTACCGGCAGGCTCCATCGGCACGCAATGTGTCAAATGCATGGATGGAATACGGACTGCCCATAGGCAACGGACATCTGGGCGGAATGGTCATGGGCGGGGTGGCGACGGCTGAGGTTCAGCTGAACGAAAAGACCTTCTGGACTGGCAGCAGCCAAGCTAAAGGAAATTACCAAAACCTGGGCTACCTGCGGATGGAAACTCTTGGCTTGCAGGAAGAAGAGGCTGTATGCAACTACCTCATAATGCTGGATCTGGACGAGGCCGTTGTCACGGAGCAGTGGACTACAGGCTCTACAGGTTTCCAAAGGGAATATCTAACCAGCTACCCAGATGACTGCATGATAATACGTCTTTCTGCCACTAAAGCACGGTCGCTCGACCAGCGGATATCGCTACGGGGTACTCATGGCGAAGTGCCAGTGTATGCCGGCAGTATCGGTGAGATGGGTTCAAAGCCAGACATGGTCAGCGCTGCGGTGACCTTCAAGGTGACGACAACGGATGGAACGGTCAGTGCAGTAAGCAATGGCATAGAAGTGCGCGAAGCCTCTGAAATCGTCATCATTCTGGCTGCATCAACGGACTACGACCCTGTGTCGGCAACTTATCTCACACCCTCTTCAGGTATCAATGTGCTCAAGGAACTGCAGAGGACGAGGGTTGACGGGCTCGAATCAGACTGGACACGGCTCCTAGACAGACACCTTGCGGACTACCAGCCATTATACGGACGCATGGCGATGGAACTGACCGATGCCGAACCGGCGGTGCCTACCGATTCGCTCGTCATGCGTTATAATAGTGTTGCCTCCGAGACAGAGCAGCGCTACCTGGAACAACTCTATTTTGCCTACGCACGCTACCTGCTCATCGCCTCGTCACGCGGGGTGGCTTCACCGGCCAACCTACAAGGGATCTGGAACGACAGCAACACACCACCGTGGAGTTCTGACATCCACACCAACATCAATGTGCAGATGAACTACTGGCCGGCCGAGGTGGCGAATATGGGTGAGACCGTCGAGCCTTTCCTCGACTGGATCTACAACAGCGCCATCGTGCAGCCGCAATGGCGGGAGTGTGCAGCGCATTTCGGAAGCGACGGCGTCCTGTGCTTCATCGGCCTTAATATATTCAACTACCAGAAGATGCCGAAGTCCTGCGAGATGTATAGTGCTGCGCCGGCGTGGCTGTGCTGGCATCTGTGGCAACACTACCTCTACACCTGCGACGAGGAGTTTCTGCGGGAACGCGCCCTGCCTGTGATGCTGGCCTGTATAGATTTCTGGTTGAAAAGGCTCGTGCGCGACAAGAACGACGGCTTGTGGGTGTGCCCTCAGGAATGGAGCCCCGAACAAGGGCCGCTCGACGATGGAACGGCCCACACGCAGCAGTGCGTGTGGACGCTCTTTGACACAACCCTCAAAGCTTTAGACATCGTAGGAAGACAGGCCGCAGGATTTACGAATGAGCACGCCGACCACATTGCCGAGGTCTTCTCTGAGCTCGACGACGGCCTGCACACCGAGATCTATGACGGGACCTATGGCGATTATATCAACGGTGTCAGCAAAGGTGACGTGCTGCTGCGCGAATGGAAGAACTTCGCCACCACGGCAGCTGCCAAAGAGAGGCAACACCGCCACGTCTCGCATCTCATGTGCCTCTATCCGTTCAGTATGGTTACGCCAGGACATGAACTGATGCCGGCTGTCATCAATTCCATGTTGTTGCGTGGCGAACGCAACACGGGGTGGGCCATGGCATGGAAGATGAACCTGTGGGCAAGGGCACGACGTGCTGACATGGCATACACAGTGCTCAAGGGAGCACTGAACCATGCAAGGACGTACAATGTCAGTACAGACCCCAAGAATGCCGGAATCTATTACAACCTGTTGGATGCACACCCGCCATTCCAGATTGATGGGAACTTCGGTGCATGTGCAGGTATGGCGGAGATGCTCATGCAGAGCTATGGCGACACCATACGCTTGCTGCCCGCGCTGCCCAAGGAGTGGACAGAACGTGGCAGCGTGCGTGGTATGAGGGCAGAGGGTGGATTTGAGCTGGATTTCCAATGGGAGAACGCTACCATCACGCAACTCTCGCTGCGTTCGATGGCCGGGCGCGAAT
>JAILAA010000062.1 GCA_024681875.1 Prevotella sp. | reverse complement strand
AATGATGTGTGGACCAGGTTGATTATCGCCGATTTCATTGCGGAGGAGCGGGCGTCCTTCCGTGGTGTTGCCGCTGATGGTGAAACCGTCGGAGTGAGCGTCGAGGTAGATGCAGAAGGCACGGTCGTTGGTGGCGTAGGGGGCTATGTCGGGTTGTGCGATGACGTTGTCGCGGATGGCAGATTGCGGCTGGTTGCTCAGTGTATAGATGCCACCGGTGTCGTATAGCTGGCGAGCATACGCGCGAACATTATTTTTATATATAAGGTTGTTTCTCATGCCAGTGTCTTCCGCCGTCCAGCCCCAGCCTACGCAGATGCCAGAGTAGTTGACGCGAGAAATGTCGTTGCCGCTGATGACGACGTCGCGCACGTAGCCGCAACCGATGGCCACGGCGCCCCAGTCCTCGCATGCTGCGTCGCTGATGCGGTTGTCGCTGATGATGATACGCTGGCAGCGTGCGGCTAAGTTGCGATAGGGGCGGTGCACCTCACGCGGGCTCTCGGCAAACGAGCCGGCCATGATGGCAGTGCCGCCGATGTCGCTGAAGGTGTTGCCGCTGATAGTGCAGTCGCTCACGTCGCAGACATAGTCTAAGGCCGTTGCACCAAGGTGGCGGAAGGTGCAGCCGCTGACATCGACATGGGTAGCATTGCTGACGCTGACGGCGCTGACGGGGCGCTCCACCCATGCCTGGTTTTCCAGGTTTTTATCCCAGGGTAGACCAGGGTTTGCAAGCTTGTAGGCGTCAACGAGGGCGAAGCCGCCCTGCAGGGTGACGTGTCCGCGCTGTAGCGGTCTGTTCCAGCATGTGTGTTCGAAAGTGAGCCCTTCGAATGACACATAACTGGCGCCATCGACCACCACCAGCTGCTCTACGCCCATGCGCTGCTCAGTGCTGCGCAGCAGAAAGGAGCTATTCCCCTCCTCCTGGGAGGAGGGGTGCCCGTAGGGCGGGGTGGTAGAGATGGCCTCCTGGGAGGAGGGGTGCCCGTAGGGCGGGGTGGTAGAGATGGCCTCCTGGGAGGAGGGGTGCCCGTAGGGCGGGGTGGTAGAGATGGCCTCCTGCCTTATGACAGGCTGCGGCCAGGGGTGCTCAAACTCCAGACGGCTCTCAGGCTCTTGGAAAGACACGACGGCTAAACCATCGTGCACGGTGATGTCCTTTACCCGCAGGATGGCGATGGCCCATCGCTGATGGACGAGCATTTCAAGAGGTGAGTGGTGAGAGGCGTGAGGTGAGAGAACTGTCTTCGGCGGAGTAGGAATGGTGATGGTGCGTGTCTCGGTGTTGAAGTCGAGGATACGCGCCATCCCTTCAGCAGGAAACAGCTGTGTGTGCTGCTGCCGCGGGTCGCCGCAGATGACGGCACCCTCCTCGCCGCGAATGACGAGTGGCGACTCCGCCGTGCCGCTGTCCTCTGGGCGCAGGAAGAGCGGCTCGCTCATGTAGTGGCGTCCGCCGCGCACGATGATAGTGATGCCGCCGTTGGCACGCGCATCGTCAGTGCGCCGCCACTCGCGAGCCTGTCGCAGGGCCTCGTGCAGGCTACCGCCGGGCTCCACCACAATCTCTGTGGCCGTGGCCGTGGCGGCCGTCAGCCATATCAGAGCCAGGGTCAATAGTCTATTCATGGGATACGGAGTTGTTCAGGAAAAGTGTTACAGCCCTGCGGATGCTGTTAAGGCCGAAAAGCGCAGGCTGCACCTCGCTGAGTGGCACCCATTGCAGGTCGGCTGCGTCGTCGGCCGCTTTGGGCAACGCCTCATCGTCTACCTCGATGCGGAAGAACATATCGAGCGTGTGGATGGTCATGCCTGAATAGCGGTAGAGATTGGGCAGGCTGAAAAGAAAGCTGATGCTGCGCGCCTCAAGGCCCGTCTCCTCACGCAGTTCGCGCCGCATTCCCTCCTCGACGGTCTCGTCCATGTCGCAGAAGCCGCCGGGCAGGTCCAGCGTGTCTTTTGCCGGCTCCTTGCCGCGCCTGGCCACCAGTAGGCAACCGTCGCGGATGATGAACGCCGCAGTGGCTGCCGACGGGTTGGCGTAGTAGGTAAAGCCGCACGCGCGGCACTTCTTGCTCTTCGCGTTGTTCACCACAAAGTCGCTACTGCCGCAGGCAGGACAGAACAGAAAACGGTCTAAAGGGTGGTCAGTAGTCTGGCAGGTCATTTTCGTCGTGTTTTTTATAGACTGTGTCGTGGTTTTTATAGACCACGTCGCAGTCTATATAAACTTTGTCGTGGTTTAAACATTACTAAATTACTCAATTAAATAACGTTGCCGATATCATAAAATTGCAGTATTCTCTAACAAAATGTTGTTTTTTCCTTGCATGAAACGAGAAAAATGTATAATTTTGCAATTTGTAACAAAAACAGAAACAATTCTCTTTATTTATTAACAAACTTACAATTATCGCTTATGAAGAAATTTACATTCATGCTGATTGCGGCTCTCGTGGCCGTGGCTTCGTGGGCAGGCACGCCGTTGAAGACGGATGCTGTCAAGCAGACACGTAGCAATGTTTGGCAGATTGCTTCTTTGAAGCAGGCTCCTGCCCATCGGATGATTCCGAGGGCTGCAGCTCCCTTCAAAGTGACGGCACCTGCCAGCAGCAACCGTATTGCTGCCAGCGCCAAGGCTCATGCCAAGGCTGCTGCCCGCAAGGCTCCTCAGAAGGCAGGTCTCACCGACCTTCTGTCTGCTACCTACATGCTCTGCTCTGATTACTATGATTATGACGCAGAGGCCCAGCAGCTGGTAGAGGGCATTCCCGCAGCTGGCGGCACGCCCATCACGTTCACGCTTATCGACGCCCAGACCATTGGCATCGATGGCATTATCAGCGATGCTACGGAGACCATCCTGGCTACGGTTTCGACAGAAGTCTCAGAAGAGTTGCAGGCCGAGGGCGTTGTTGCCATTGCAACCATTGCCGACGGTCAGACACTGTTTGAATCCGACAATGGTCCAGTTCTTCTTTCTAATGCTGAAGCTGATGATGAGCCAATTATCGCTTATGTCCTGGATAATGGCTATGTGATTATTGACACCTATTGGTACGATGTTCTCGGCGGTGATGGTCAGTTTGCCGGCTACATGTGGAGTGGCTTCATCTATTCCTCTGTTGCCGTTCCCAGCAATGGCACGATGGCTTGGGTGAATAGCAAAGGTGTAGAGACTGAAGTCCCTGTGTTTATATATCAGGACGAGGAAGCCCCGAAGATTGCCACGGTCTATAACTTTGCTGGTTGGGGAGCTGCCATTGATGTGACCCTAAAGCATGATCAGACCTTTGTCATCAAGAATCAGCCTGTGGAGGATGGTGGCGAGAATTATGGCGTCTTCTACACTTATGGCCTGACTGACGATGCAAGTTCATTTGCTGATTTTACGGGTGTTGGAACAGAGACAGCTCTGGTTTTCGACTGCCATTTTACTGCATATAGTCCTACTTCTACTTACTGGTATGGTAATCAGCAGCCTGCCACCATCACGCTGACCGAGGGTGAATTCATTTATCCCGAGCCTGCACAGGATGTGGCTGCTGTTCCCGCTGACCCCGAAATCCTTCAGGTGAACAACTATGAGAATCACGAGGGTGAGTATTATGGCTCGATATTCTTCACCGTTCCTACTGTTGATGTCGATGACAATGACCTGTTGGAGGAGAAACTTTATTATCAGCTCTATTCCGACATTGATGGCGACATCCAGCCCATCGTCTTCACGACCGATCTCTACGTCAAATTGACGGAAGATATGTCCATCGTCCCCTACACCTTCACCGACAACTGGGACTTCCAAAATGGTGACGGCTTCAAGAAGGTATTCCTGAATTTCGACTTCAATTCTATGTATGACCGCATCGGCGTCAAGAGCATCTATCTTGGCGGTGGTGAGGAGAATGCGTCTGAAATTGTCTGGGCTGACGTTGAGAAGCCGGAGCCTGTTGTGCCTGTTGAAGAAGGTATAGTATGGGTAGCTGGTGAGCAGGGCTATGAAAACGCTCAAGAAATCACGGAGATTGAGTTCAACGACGAAATCACCGGTACGCTGGATGCTGGAGGCGGCACCGCGCCGAAATACTACACCAGTGGCGAGGCCTTGCGTATGTATGCTGGTAACACGCTGACTATTACATCGACAGGTGAGCCGATGACGAAGATTGTCTTCACGATGACGGGCTCTGCCAAGCAGATGCAACTGGAGGCCAGCGAAGAGACTTACGAGTTTGATTCCGAAAATAAAGAAGGCACATGGACTGGCGAGAGCAACGAGGTGACCTTCAGCGTTCCCAATGAAAGCGGCATTCAGGCCAGAATCCAGAAGATTGAGATTTTCTACGGCTCAGGTGTCGTGGAGGACGTGCTCGTTACGCTGCCCGAGGGTGTAGAGCCCGAGGAGTACACGCTGGATATTACGCAGTACGCAAGCTCTTCAAGCGGCTGGCAAAACGTTAGCAGCACGGAGACTGCCTTGGTGGCCTTCGATGGTGACGATGTTTACGTGAGTGGCTTGGCCTACTGGTTCAAGGAGTCCTATGTGAAGGGCACGCTGAACG
>JAILAA010000157.1 GCA_024681875.1 Prevotella sp. | reverse complement strand
CTGACGCTGGTTTTGGATGGCCTGACAGAGCAGGGCAGCCTTCTGGCCTGTGTCGGCGGTCAGTTCGGCCAGTTCGGCATAGAGGTAGCTGTCGTGGTGGCGTGTGAGCAGTTGGCGGTAGATGCCGGCAGCCTTGTCGTGCTCGCCCATGATGCGGTAGATGACGGCCATATAGCGCTGGCAGTTCTTGTTGCGTGGTGTGCGGCGCATGGCTTCCTCGAGCAGTGGCATGATGCGGAGGGCATTGTCGGCAGTGGGCTGCTGCTGGATTTCGTGGAAGGCCTGCGTCAGCAACTGGTGTGCAACCGACGGTACGGGGTGTTGGGACCCTGGTGTCGGTTGCTGGGTGGTGATGCCCTGCCAGTCGGCCTCGGCAAGATTTCCTACGCCGTAGCGTTCCAGGAAGCTGAGCATGCTGAACTCAGCTGTCTCCTTGCTCAGCATGACGGCATCGTAGAGCACGCTGCTGTGAGCGCGGTGGTCGCGGTCCTCGACGGTGGGCAGCATACGCAGCAGGGCCTCGAAAATCTTCAGTGCCTCCCCTACCCTTTTCTCCTGCGCCCGCTTCTTCAGTATGTCGCTGGCAGTCCAGAACATGCAGAGCGTGGTGTAGTGCCCTTTATGGACGGCGTACATCGGCCTGATAGCCTCGTAGGCCTCCTCTATGCGCCCTTGTTTGCGCAGCTCGAATATATCCTTGACAGTCATAGGTCTCCATGCATTGTTGATAATGTGCAAAGATACGAAAAAGCAGGCGAACAGCCAAACAATCCGCCTGCTTTTTCACAAATCAGCAAAAGATTTAGAAGCAATATCCTAAGGTGATGTCGAAGGAGTGGAACTTGGTGGTAACGTCGGTGCCAAGCATCGAATATTTGCTGATGTTGGTCAAGTCCATCGAGTAGCCGACGCCAATGAGGAACTGGTTGTTGATGCGGGCACGTACACCGAACTGCATGCCGAGCTGGATGCGCTTACAGGCAGCGTCGCCCATATCGTCCTTCGAGAAGATGTCTAAACTTTTACTGTCATCGTCAGAAGCTGCTAATGCTCTGGAATCACCCCAGCTGCCCCAGTCGTTATCGTCATCACCCCAATCGTCATCATCGTCATAATAGCCGCCCCAGTCGTCATCGTCATCATAGTTGCTGTCGTACTTCACTTTGCCGAAGATGTTGCCGCGCAGGTAGAGACCGGCGTATGGCTCGATAGCGAAGCTCTCGTTGACGGGATAGGAGTAGAGCAGGTTGACAGGGACTTTCGCTGAAAGCATATTGAACTTTTGTCCGTTCTTGTCCTTCCAGACGTATTTTGCAGCAATACCAGCCTCAACATAGAGGGGCAGGGTGCCGCTGATGGGGAAGGCGTAGTTGTAGCCAGCGGAAACAGAGTTGCCGCTTTCGCTCTCGCTGTGGCTGCCAGCTTTGACCTTCTCAGACTCGAAGTTGTACTGCAGGTAGACGGTGCTGAAGCCGACGGGAGCCATCAGGCCGGCAGCTGCAGCGCTTGACTTCGGCTGCTTCTGGGCTTTCTCCTTCGGCTGCTTCTGGGTCTGCTGCTTGGTCTCGGGTTTAGCCTTCTGTTCTTGCTTCTGCGGTGTCTGAGCCTGCTTCTGCTCCTGGTTCTTCTTCAGAAGCTGGTCAAGTGTCACCACCTTTTCCTGTGCGTTGACGGTCACTGAGCCGGCAGCCATCATCATGGCCGACAAGGCGAGAATCATTGTCTTCTTCATACTGATTGATTTTTAGATTGTTAATTATTGGTAGTTTTATTTTGTCTGTACAACGAGATAGCGCGTCTGGCTCCAGAAGGTGGCGGGGTCTGTGATGGTCAGCACCGACACGTCTTTGCCTGTCTTCTCTATCTTGTAGCTCTTCTTGGGCATGTTGGATATAATCTTGGGCTTGGCCGACGGTATCTCCATCTGCGTGAAGTTGCGCATATCCTTCTTCGTGAAGTACTCAGTTGACATATCCTTGCTGACTTTCTTCTTGGAGAGGAAGCCGCCGCCGCTGGTAATACCGGCCTGCTTCAGGACGTCGCCAGACCCTACGACCACGTAGACGGCATGTTCGCGCTCGGTCTTCTCCTGCTCGGCCTTCATCTGGCCTTCCACGTACTCGGCAAACTCCTGGTTGGCCTTGGTCAGCTGTCCCACGTGGTCCTTCAGTTTGGCTATGTCAACATCCTTGTTGTTGAGCTGTGTGCGCAGGTCACTGATCATCTTGTCCTTCTCGTCTATCTGCTGGTTGAGAAGTGTTACCAGACTTTGCAGCTTGCCGATTTTTGCGCCGCGAGCCTGTAAAGAGTCTGTGAGGTTCTTGATACGGTTGCGCTGGCTTGACAGTGTCTGCGAGAACGTCTCCAACCGCTTCAGCATCTCTTCACGCGAGTTTGCTTTCTTCTCTAAGCTGCCGTCGAAAAGTTGCTGCTCCTGCACGCTGATGGCATCAAGACCTTCGGTCAGTGCGTCGACAAAGGAGACCATGTCGTTGAGTTCACTCTTGTGCTGCTCGTCGGCTTGTCGAAGCGAGTCCACCTGGCTCTGCAGGCTTGCCGTGTCGCCACCGCCGCCGTTGCAGGCTCCCATCATGAGGGCGGCAAACGTGAACAGGGCCACCCATTTCAAAGCATTCTTTTTCATACTCTTTCTGTTGTGTAAATAATATTTTCAGGTTTCTGCGCACAAAGGTACAGAAAAATATTGGAAAAACTTTTTCTTTTCCAAAAAAAGTTTGGAAAGTTCTTTTTCGCCACATACGAGCGGTAGTTGGCATCACGAAAACGCGGGCGAGTCGTTTAGCGGTTCGCCCGCGTTTTCAATACAGTTGATGGTTACATACCATCGTCTTGAGTGTACGACACACCGTCGAATGTCATCCCGGCCAACCAAGCACCGGCAATGTTCATCCCGGCAGGGTGACCCTCAAACTTCTTTGCACCCAATTGCGACAAAGAAAGAGATCCCTTAAAGGTCTTGGTGGCATTGTCAAATCTATACTGAAGTACCTCAAATGTACCGTTTCTTACAGAGTCGCCGCTTTGTAAGGTATAGGTGCCGTCAGACTTGAGCGTCAGCACATTGCCGCCGCCATGCCATTCACCGAGGAAATAACCGGAGAAATCTTTTTGCCGTGAAATATTGGTTTTAATACGCACACCGGCTGAGTGATTGCCTTCTCTTAGATGATCTCTCCTTTTTCCATCCACATAATTCAATACGTAATTTGTAAGCACCATACCGTTATTTGTCTCATTCTCATATTGGCATCTTCCCAGGACATCAGTTACATAAGGAATGTTTGTTGCACCAATCTCAAAATCATAGTAATCGCTTGCAAATGTAGTGGACCTGTTCTTACCCTTGTAAATCAGATTGCTGACGGTCGCCGTCCGCAGGTCTTTGGATGACAAATCAAACTCTATGCTACTTTCCTCTACACCATCACTTTTGTCGGCAGAGACGTGTATGGTGCCATTAGAGCTTGGCGAAACCTTTATGTTGGTTGTGAACGTATACTTTGATTGTCCCTTTTCAACGGCCCACCAAATATCATCTCTTACACTAACCACTTCGCCAGCGTTATTAAGTTTTTCTGTTGTGTGGGCAATTTCAAAGAAGACGTTAATTTCCGTAATCTCCAAGTCAGACTCGACTTGCTCCTTCCCGCTCTGGCTGACGCTAATGGTCTGCGTGGCAGTCTGTCCATCCTGGCTGACGTTCACGGTGACGGTGCCGCTGCGCGACGAGGTAGACGTGTTGGCATCGGTGCTCACAGTGATGGTCGTGCCGCTGCGCGTTGCGTGAATCCACGAGGCTGAGGCCTTGACGCTGATGTTCGAGGCGTCGGCATCGGTGGTGACGCTGACGTTGCCCGAACCGCCCGTATCGCCGAAGTTAAGCGACGAGGGCGAGAGC